>JBEEGU010000162.1:0-4366 GCA_041167025.1 Verrucomicrobiota bacterium | reverse complement strand
AGGTCCAAGAGTCAATTTGTCATCCCGAGCGGAGCGAAGGAACTTCCTTCGGAGTTTTGGGTCACATAGATTATCATGTGTGCTCCTGCTCGTCTGTGGGAGGTCCTTCGCATTCGCTCAGGATGACAAACGGAAAGCCCGTCGTGTTGCGAAAGCCATCGATTGCCCGCGGTTGAATGCGCGCAATCCTCCCGACCGACGACTTGTGGGCGTGGCTCAAACAAGCATCGGATCGATCGGAACGAGCGGCCTAATCAAATCGGCGACAGCCGCGACATCCTTGCTCTTAAAATTGTGCCCCCGTCTTTTTAACTTTCTCGTTTCCAAATCAGACACCCGCAGCAGCTCTCCGTTTTTCCAAATCCAGGCGTCGGGATTGTACGGTCCAACCCGCGCCGGATCGGTCCAGGTGTGAATGGATAACAATCGGTCGGTCACCGCCGCAGCGATATGCATTGGGCCGCTGTCGACACTGATGATAAAACGCGCAACCCGAATTAGTCGGATCAACTGAAGCAGAGTGGTTTGATTCGTCAGTTCGACGCAGTTTTCGGGCGGATTGATTTTACGGTGTGAATGTCCGACCACGACGACGCGTGTAGGCGCAAAAGCGCGGCAAAATTCTTCAATGACCGAATTGGAAAGCGATTTACTCCGGCCACGCGCGTAGGGATGAAGCAGGATAAACGGAGGATATTCATCGAAACGGGGAAGCGGATCGCCACTTGGTATCGGCGCCCGCAGGGAGTCGCCTATTTTCGCGCCAGCCAGCTCCGCTAGTTTCAAGTACCGCTCAACCGCGTGTTCACGCCGATTCACCTTGGCCGCACGATGATAAAACCAGCGCGAACCTTCGCGGCCATCACTCATGCCAATTACTTCTTTTGCGCGACTGACTTTTCCGATCAGGGCGCTGCGGAGCAATCCTTGAAAATCGAGCGCGAGGTCCGGGCGCAATTTTTTCGTTTCTTTCAGCCATGGAAGCAAACTCCGGGATGCTCCAAGACCGCGAAAATCACCGCGCGGAAAAATATGAACATGATTAACGTCCTGGTTGCCCCGCAGCAGAGGCGCCCACTCCGGATTGATGATCCAGGTGATCGTAGCTGCGGGGTAGGCGTCGCGAATGGCGGCAACCGCGGGCAAAGTGTGGACGACGTCGCCGAGAGAGCTGGGTTTTATGATCAGGATCGAGTTCACGAGTCGAAGTTGAAGAGACGGCGCTCGGCAGAACTCGCCCAAACCAGCGAATGACGGACGCCCAGCCGCCAACGCCCAACCCCGAAAGGATTTGGGGCCACCCCGTAAACAGGCAGGCTGCCCAACGTCCAACGTCCAACGTCCAATGAAGAAAATTCGCAGATCATTGCTGGTGGTCGGTTTTGAAAATTCTGTTTGAGTGTTTTTTCACCTTCCGATCGCAAGACGTTCCGCCAGAAGACGCGGCAATCCCGCCTTAATGATCTTGTTTTGCGCCGCGGTTAAATCGTATTTCACACGGCGCTGTTCGACCACATTTTTGTCAGTGTCGTAGATGCAGTAGGCCGCGCGCCAATCTCCATCCCGCGGCTGACCAATGCTCCCGGTGTTAATAAAATACTTCTTCCCGTTTTCGATACTTAGCTGGTCAAAGTTCGTCCGTCGCACGCCGTCATCGCGTATGAAAGCCATCGGCACATGGGTGTGGCCGAAGAAACAAACAGTCGTGTGCTGGTAGGTAAAACTGGCCGCGGCGTCGAGATTGTTGAACACGTAACCCCATTGCGCCGGCGTATCGAGAGTTGCATGCACGATGGTGAAATCGCGTACCTGCCTTTCCAACCGTAAGTTCCGCAGCCAGTCCTTATCGTCCTCGGTCAAATTTTCTCTGGTCCACTCGATCGCGTGTTCGGCCAACTCATTGAAATCCCGCGATGATTCGACCAGATAGGCCTGCTCATCGTGGTTCCCTTTTACAATGGGGCAATCCATCTCACGCACCCGCTGCACACATTCGTGCGGGTTGGCGTTGTAACCGACCACGTCGCCGAGGCAGACGTATTGTGTGGAATCATGCTCCTGCGCATCCTGCATTGCGGCCTCCAAGGCCTCCAGGTTTGCGTGGATGTCGCTGAATATTGCGAAGCGCATTTCTTTGGCGGCTGCCCCTTTGGGCGGCTCAGGCCGTCAGACTATACGAGATGTGGCCGATCAGGACAGCGGCCTCTGCTACTTCAGTGTTCTTTTTCCGGAATACGCTCGGCCTCAGGGATATGCAACCGATCTTCGAGAAACTTTAGTCGAGTGATTAGCGTAGGCGGCCGCTCTTTTTCCCCTATGTCGTAGAGTCGACGCAGTTCACCGTACGCTTCAAGCTCGCGCCCTTCACAATAGGACAGCTCGTATGCGGCAAATCGTTTGTCGTAACTCGGAGCGCCGGGTAAAGCAGCCGCTTTCGCAAAAAATTCGGCCGCATGCTCGTGGTCCTTGTATTTGTCTTTATAAAGACGTGCGAGCGACTCATAAAGCTGCGGTCGTTCCGGATTGTTTCGAATTCCTCGCTCCAGGAAATCTTTTCCCAAGGCAAAATATTCGCGTTGGGCTTTGATCCTCAGAGCCTGGCGGGGCTGCGATCGATCGTTTAAGGCGGCGACGCTCGCGTTCCAAGCCATGTGCCAGGCAGCCATTTCCCAAAAGAGGATCGAGTGCGGTTGCAAGGTCGTGACCTGCCGGAAGAGAAGGAGAACGCGACCCCACTCGGTTTGCTCCCAGGCCACGTGCGCCTCTATAAAGAGGATGTCTGCGACTAGAGCGCGAAATCCGCTCAGGGCGGCGACAAAACTGAGTTGGCCAAGTTGTTCCCTCAAACTGAGGTCGAAAACGACGTCCTGAAAGTGCAGCTGGCGGTGCGCGTCGGAAAGACCGTGTTCGATCGGGAGTTTCGATGCTCCAAACGCCAATACAATACTCACGACGATCGCGACGGTACGGAGCATATTCAATCGCGTTACAATTCTTTTCCTTGGAAAACGATCGCGGCCAGCACCGTGTAAATGACGATATAAAACATTCCGAGCCCCGCAGTCTTAAGAAACAACGCCATCGGAATTGCGCTTCCCACGACAATGTCGTCGATCAAATTGAACGCCTGCAAGTCGGGGAAAACCAGCGCAACGAAGGCGAGAAAGAATTTCGTTAGGAAACCAGTGGCGTGCTCGTGAAGCCAATATTCGCGCGCCATCGCCTGAAGGTGGCCGATAAAGTAGATGAACACCATCACGACCATCGTGAAGATCTGGGTCGTCGCGAACGTGGAAACAAAGAGAGTCAGTGCCGCGAGCAAACATGATTTCAGGTAAATCACTGCTATTCCTGGAATGATATTTAGATTGAATGCCGAATCGCGCACCGCCTGAAGCGCCCCCTTCAATGCGTCCGGAGGTGCCGCGCTCATCTGTCGAGCGGTTTCGTGAAACACTGATTGCTCCCGGCTGTACATCACGATTACAAATAGGCCGCTCATCACCAATATGCTGATGGCGAGAAGCCCAAGGACACCGCTAAGTCTTCCAACAAGATATTCGATCCGCGGCACTGGCTTGGCCAGGATCGTGTAAATGGTGCGATCCTCGATGTCTTGTGGAATGAGCCGTGCGGTGGCGATAATCGCCAGGAGCGAAGTGAAAATCGACATCGCTCCAAGTGATATGTCCTTCAGGATTTGAAACTCCTGCTGGAAACTCAGCCGAGCCATAAAAACCGAGCTGCCAATGAGAAGTAGCGCGAAGATCATGAGGAAGTAGAAGGCCTTCATTCGCGTCAGCTCCGTCAATGTGTTCGCGGCAATGGCCCCGATTCGAGCAAGGGAGAACGCTCGATGACGGATCGGATTCAAATCGTCTGACGGTTTTTTCGCGCCATCGGGGTCAATGGAGGGGCGAGCTTCCGCGAGCCCTGGATTGGCGTCGCCGGAGCTGCGCCCTCCATCATTCTTCGCTGGCGCAACGTTACTCATTTTTCCTTGCCAGTAGCGTCGGTCGCTTCCAAAAAGACCTGTTCTAGTGTGGTTACGGGTGTGCGTTTGGCGATCACTCTTGCCCCCGAGCGTGCGGCGAGCATTTTTATTTCGGCGAGCAACGCATCCGAAGCGTTTTCCAGAATGATCTCCGATTGATCTTTGATCGCGATTAATTCATCGAGCCGCCCTTCACGAACGAGCACGCCATTTGCCAAAATTCCCACGCGGTCGCAGATCTCCTGTGCTTGGGCGAGAAGATGGGAAGAAAGTAAGACGGTAATACCGCGGCCCTTGAGATCGAGAATGAGATCCCTGATTTCGCGTGATCCCACCGGATCAACGCCGGCGGTTGGTTCGTCGAGCACCACC
>JBEEGU010000161.1:0-6279 GCA_041167025.1 Verrucomicrobiota bacterium | reverse complement strand
TGCTCGTACCTCGCCGGCAGCATTTCAGCGGTCGGCGAACTGGAATGGACGAAATGCGAGTTTCAACCGAATCGCAAATTTCAATCGAACAGGTAGCTTTAATCGGCCATCAAACTTCAACCGGACAACAAGCGTTAACCGATCCGGCAATTTGAGCAGAAACGGGAATTGGAACCGATCGAACTTGAATAATTGGAACGGGCGACGCGGCAACTTTAGTCGCAACGGCAACTGGCGACGGCGCCATTGCGACGATCGCTTTGTCTTCTTCGGAAGCTTTGGCTATACATGGTACTTCCCGTATTCCTATTACGGTTACGATCCCTACGGTTACGGCTACGGCTACGATCCTTACGCCTACTCTTCGTACGGTGATCCCGCTTACAATCAAACGGTCTATCAGGGCGACGCAGCGACTGAAGACTATATCGACTACAATGCCAGAGGAGGCGACGCGAATGGCCCGGCTTATGACGGCGATGGCGATGCCAATGGCTCGTTAGTCGCGCAGGTGCAACAGCGGCTTGCTCGTGGTGGCTATTACAAGGGCCCTATCGATGGTGCGAGTGGCCGGCGCACCTACTACGCCATCCGCGCTTACCAGCGTGATCACCATCTACGCGTTGACGGTGCGATCACCGGCGAGCTTCTGAGCGAGATGAGACTGCGCTAACCCGACGGCGGCGTAGCGAACGATTCGGTTGGTTTGACTGGCGGGTCCAGAGGGTGACAGGGGGACCCGCCAGTCTGAATCATGCCGGCGGCGCGGTTAGAACGACATTCTTGTCGTGAAATTCCATCGCCCCAAGTTTCGAAACTGTTTTGATGTCGCGCTCGAGCGCTGACCACACGTCTGCGAACAAAATTCCCATAAACTGCGCGATCTTGGGATGAATCTGAAGCCGCCCAATGGTTCCCCCTTGAATCGGCGCGGAAAGATTTCCTTCATTCAAGCTGGGGCTAAAAATGCAGGTAGCGTAAACCGGGTAGCCGAACACAGATCTTTCCGTTGTAAACGCGCAGGTTTTTTCGCGAAAGGTGACTAAAGCTCGCTTGAAATCCAGCAGCGGCTTGTCCAATGCGGACTGCTTGGAGCGTAAGGTATAACCAAGGAAAGCATTGGCCTGTTCCTCACTATATTGGAGTTGCGGCGGTTGCCGTTTACTCGACATGCCTTCCAGATCAAACCGAATCTGCGATGCCAGAATTTCGGTTTTCGCCGGGGGCGGCACATCCGCCGGCAGAACGACCAAAATCAAGATCGCCGTGCCGCAGGCGCCCAATACCAACTTACTAATGGCGAAAAACAGTGCACGAATCTTTGCGCGTTGCGGGTCGAACATCCTCTTCACCCTCTTGCGGGTGTCATCGGGGGGTTCCTTCTGAACTCGCACGGCGGACCGGTCGAGGCGCGCGCCGCAGCTATGGCAATAGATTCGCTCCGATTCGTTTTCGTGCCGACACTCAGGACATACAAGCTTCGTCATGGTCATGAGGCGGATTCCTTTTTCGGTTTGGTCGTAGTGGCCCCGCCGGTGCTTTCCTTGGCGCTACCCTCTTTACTGGGGGAGGACTTTTCGCCTGCGCCAGCGGGCGCGGCCGAATCCTTTTTGGCCGCTTCTTTGTAAGAGGCACTTCGATAATCAGTGGTATAAAACCCGGACCCTTTGAAAATTAGCCCAGCTCCGGTCCCAAGCAATCGCTTCACCTTGCCATGTCCCCATTTGGGCAGCCGGCAAAGTTCTTTCGGGCATTCCCGAAATGGTTCATCCCGCATCGATTGAGAAGCCTCGAAATTTTGCTTACACTTCTCACAGAAATATTCGTAGGTGGGCATGGCAACGGATGATGATCGGACGGGACGCTCGAAGGTGGCTCAAAGAAAGCACAATTCAAGCCGAGGCCCGCGGCACGGCGGGCTCGCGCATCACAGGTTCATTTGACTTTGCCCAGCTAAACGGTAAAAGGTTCGTCCGAAAACTCCTATGCGTTTCTCACCCTATCGCGGTTTAGTTGTGCCCTTTATTTCGGCCGTTACGCTTTTCATTTCGGCATGTGAAGAGGATCCCCGCTTTTCCACCCAGACCCAGTACCTTGGGGGTATTTACGGAAATGCGCCAACCAGTGGAGCCCCGCAGGATTCGGTCTCTTACTGGGACGGTGACGGCTTGGGCGGCAAACCTTCGGTAAAGATCAGCCTGGCAGAGCAGCGCGCATATTTTTACAAGAGCGGCATGCTCGTCGGGGTCTCCCAGCTTTCCACTGGACGGGAAGGTTTGAATACGCCGACCGGCAAATATTCGATCATCCAGAAGGATATCAGTCACGTCTCAAGCAAGTACGGCGATTTCGTCGACGCGAGCGGAAATGTCGTGATGCCGAACGTGGATGTGGAGAAAGACAAAAAACCGCCGGGCACGCATTTCAAAGGGGCGCCGATGCCGTATTTCATGCGTATCGTTGGGGGCGTTGGCATGCACGCCGGGTATCTTCCGGGTTATCCTGCATCGCACGGTTGTATTCGTATGCCTGAGTTCATGGCGGAAAACTTTTTTAAATCGGTTTCTACTGGAACGCCGGTGACAATCGTAAATTAGGCGAGCGCTTGGCGCCGCTTTTGTCTGCAATCGCCAACGCGCAAGGTGGATCGTGCTCTCCGAGCGCGATGGTAATGATCAAACGCGAAGCCGCCCATTTTTGGACGCCTTGTGGCGCTTAGCTTTTAACATCGCCCTCGGAGAGGCCAATCGACCTTGGCGCGCGATCTTTTTATCGTCAGCGTCCAGCCCTTTGCACCTTTAGTTACTCGGCCGACTCACTGACTATTTTGAAGTCGGCGCGTTTTCGGCGCAACGTGCACGGTGGAAAAGAAATCCGATTTGCTCAGTTTGGTCGCCGAGGCCTCCTCGATTGCGGCCAAGGTGCGCCAGATTCGCAATGGCGCGGTGCCGGTTGCCTTTTCACACGTCATTGATTCGGCACAACCGTTCCTCGCCGCGGCGCTCACGCGCGAAATCGACAAGACTTCGTGGATTCTCTGTCCAAGCGTGCGCGCCGCGGAATTGTTTTACGAAACGCTCGTGAACTGGTTGCCGAGCGCGCTGTTCCTTCCCGAAGCTGAGTTTGCCGCGGTTGAAAATATTCTGCCCGACCCGGAGATCGCGGCCGAGCGTTTGGCATTATTGCTGAAACTGGACGATCGAAACCGGCGGCACGTCATTGTGGCAACGCGAGCGAGCCTTGACCAACCGGCGCCGCCACCCGGGGCACTCCAATGGGCCACTCTTTCTTTGCGGCCCGGTAAGGGTGCGTCGATGGAACAGATTCTCGAAAAATTGGGCGCGGCCGGTTATCTGCGCGTTCCCCAAGTCACCACTCGCGGGCAATTCGCTGTACGCGGCGGCATCGTCGATCTCTACTCCTGGCAGGCGCAATTGCCTCTGCGTCTTGAATTTTTTGGCGATGACATCGAATCATTGCGCGAATTCGACATCGACACCCAAACCTCGCTGCGCGACCTCGCAAATGCCGAGATATTGCTCGGCGCCTCGGACGAACAAACGGGAAAAATTCGCGACCACATCGCGCCTGACCATTTACAGGTGGCGATCGAGATGCCTGAACTTTCGGAGGCGTCGGTCCACATCAGCGAGGGTTGGATGGGCCAAGGGCCGGAGGATTTTAGCGGTGCATTCGAAGATTGCGGTGTTGGCGAGTTTGCCATCGGGGACTTCATGCTGGTCGAAGCGAAGAGGTCGCAATTCATCGCGCGTCTTGATCAATGGCAGCGGAACAACGCCAGGGTCGTCATCTATTTTCAAACGGAAGGCGAAATCGAACGCTTTCGCGAACTCGTCGGTGAAAAGAACAATGTCCTCGATCAAATTGATTTGGTCGAAGGCACGCTTGCCCGCGGGTTTTGTTTTCCGGAGAAAAATCTTGTTGTTCTCTCCGCCGCGGAATTATTCGGCCGGTTTGCCCCGCACGCAGTCCGCCGACTGCAACGCGCTGATAGGCTGACGCGTCATCGCGCCCAGATTGATTTCAGCGAACTGAATGAGGGCGATTTCATCGTCCACTTGGAGCACGGGGTCGGTCGATTCCTTGGGCTGCAAAAATTCGTGGTGGGCCAAATGCCCGGCCTGCCCAACGCAGATACGAAGGTAGCGGCAGACGCGGTGCCCGGCACCCGGCAGGCGCCCCAGGAAGTTTTGGTCCTCGAGTTTGCCGACGAAGCCAAACTTTATGTCCCCCTTGAACAAGCCTATCTCGTTTCCCGTTACGTGGGTGCCGGTAAAAATTCGCCGCCCCTGAGTTCTCTCGCCGATGCGAAGTGGGCGCGCGCTAAGAGAACCGCGGCCGCGTCGATCTTTGATTACGCGGGAAAGATGCTCGCGCTCCAGGCGGAGCGCGAAACTCAGGAAGGCCACGCCTTTGGACCCGACACCAAGTGGCAGGTCGAGTTCGAGCATTCGTTTCCATTTCGCGAGACACCCGATCAATTGAAAGCGATCGCCGATACTAAGGTCGATATGGAGCGTTCGCGCTCGATGGATCGGCTGATCTGTGGCGACGTCGGTTTCGGCAAAACGGAAGTGGCGATTCGGGCCGCATTCAAGGCCGTGATGGACGGCAGGCAGGTGGCGATCCTCGCTCCAACGACCGTGCTTGCGCAGCAACATTTCGAAGTTTTCCGCCAACGCATGCTCGATTATCCGGTGCGCATCGAAATGTTGAGCCGGTTCCGTTCGCAGAGCGAACAGCGAAAAGTGCTACAACAACTCCGGGAAGGCGGCGTCGACATCGTCGTCGGCACCCACCGTCTTATTTCGGGAGACGTCGTCTTTAAAGACCTCGGGCTCGTCGTTATCGACGAAGAACAACGTTTCGGGGTATTGCATAAGGAAAAATTCAAGGACCTTTTCAAGCTCGTGGACGTTCTCACCCTGTCCGCCACGCCCATTCCCCGCACCCTCTACTTGTCTCTCGTCGGCGTCAAAGATATGTCCACGATCGAGACTCCTCCACTCAATCGTCTGCCTGTCGAAACCGTTGTCTGCGGTTATGATGAAAGGATTATTCGCAATGCGATCAACCGCGAATTGGAACGCCAGGGTCAGGTTTTCTTTTTGCACAACCGGGTCCAATCGATCGGACGAATGCGCGACAAGATCGCGGATCTCGTCCCGAACGCCCGAGTCGACATTGGCCATGGCCAGATGGATTCGGACGAGCTTGAGGAAGTGATGGCGCGATTTGTCGCAGGTAAGGTCGACGTTCTTGTCTGCACAACCATCATCGAGAGCGGTCTCGACATACCGAATGCAAATACAATCATCATCGACCGGGCTGACCGCTTTGGCCTGGCCGACCTTTACCAACTGCGCGGCAGGGTCGGCCGGGCCGAACATAAAGCCTACGCTTACCTTTTGCTCCCGCGCGAGATGATGGCGATAGGGGCCGCGCGCAAAAGGATCAACGCGATCAAGCAATACAGCTCGTTGGGCGCCGGTTTTCGCATCGCCATGCGCGATCTCGAGATTCGCGGCGCGGGAAGTATTCTCGGAACGGCGCAAAGCGGACATATTGCCGCGGTTGGTTTCGATCTCTACTGCCAACTTCTGAAACAAGCCGTCGCGCAGCTGAAGGGAGAAAAATCAGGACTGCGTCTTGAGGTGGACTTGCGTCTCGACTTCGTGGTCACGAACGAGGCCGAGTTCGCGCAAACCGGAAGCAGCGTTTTGCAAACCGCCGGCGTGCTGGAGAAACCGCGCGTCATCGAACAAGTGCCTGCATTCATCCCGACGAGTTACATTGGCGAGACGACCTTGCGCATCCAGGCCTATCGAAATTTGGCGGAGATTACGACCCTCGAGCAGCTGCATCGCCTGCGCCGGGACTGGCGCGATCGTTTCGGAAAGTTTTCCCCCGCGATTGACAATCTCTTCTTACTGACCGAGATCAAGCTGGCCGCGGCTAAAAAAGGGATTAGCCGCGTGGAAGTGCGGGAGCGAAAACTGATGCTAACCCGGCACGGGGATTTTGTGCTTGTCGCTGGGAAATTCCCTCGTTTAGTTGCGGATACAATCGAAAAACACCTCCCAGAAATTTTGAGCCTGGTCAGAAAACTATGAGCCAGTTGTTTCGTATCTTTGTTGTCGCGTCTGTGGCGGCTTTGGCCTGGTCGCTTTCGACTTTGTGCCAGGCTGCTTATGCAGCCGAACCGCAGGTGATCGACGGCATCGCCGCCCAGGTGAATGGGGATATCATCACTTATTC
>JBEEGU010000160.1:0-5256 GCA_041167025.1 Verrucomicrobiota bacterium | reverse complement strand
CCACCCGCGAATTTCATCCGAGCGCAAGACGAACAAATCCTCGCCTGCTTTCACGGTTTGTCCTTCGGTCACGGCAACGCGGCTGATAATTGCCTGGCGCGGCGATTGAATGGGATCCGCGCCGGCTGCCGGGACGAGAATGAAGGGGCATCGTACCGTCTCCGGGATCCGCATCACCATCGCAATCAAAAAGGCAAAGAGAAATCCCCCGATGAGAAGCCAGCCTAACGTGCGCATGATCCACGGCGGTGGATCGGTCGGAAGCATGTCGGACTCGGTATCGAGCGACCCGCGTGAAGAAGTAGATGAACTCATCGCGCGTTCCTAGATTCCAAGCTGCTGGCTCGACAGATAATAATAAAGGCCGCGTTGTGCCATCAGTTCGTCGTGGCTGCCCACTTCCGCGACACTTCCCTTTTCCAGCACGACAATGGCGTGTGCCTCTCGAATCGTGCTCAGGCGGTGCGCGATGACAATTGTGGTCCGGCCGGCCATCAATCGCCCTAGATTTTCCTGGATGGCGCGTTCCGATTCGGTATCGAGCGCACTCGTGGCCTCGTCGAAAATCAAGACCGGCGGGTTATTGTAGATCGCTCGCGCGATGGCAATGCGCTGCTTTTGTCCGCCGGAAAGGGAGAGTCCTGATTCGCCGATTTTTGTTTCGTATCCAAGCGGCAGGCGCATGATAAAATCATGCGAGGCAGCAGCCTGCGCAGCCGCCAGAACGCGATCTAGATCCGGTTCCGGGTCGCCAAAGGAAATGTTGCGCGCGATCGTCTCGTTGAACATGTGATTTTCCTGCAACACCATGCCGATCTGGCGGCGGACATCGCGGTAATTCAGATTCTTGAGGTCGACGTTATCGAAGAAAATTGTTCCCTCTGTCGGTTCGAGCAGCCCGGCGATTAACTTGATCAATGTTGTCTTCCCGCATCCGCTTCGGCCGACGAAAGCGACCATGCGACCCGGAGCGAGATCGAGCGTGATGTTCTTGAGGATGTCCGGTGCCTCCGGTCCTCCGTATTTGAAACTCATGCCGCGTAATTCGATGCGGCCTTCCAAGCTATGCACCGGGATCAGGCGGGAACGGTCATGCCCTTGTTCGGGATCCTGTTCAAAGATGTCATTGAGACGATTCATCAGGACCGACGCGAATTGCATGCTGTCCCACACGCCCAGAGTCCGCATGATTCCGCCGTAGGCCATGGCAGTAAGCGAACTAAAGGCAACGAACCCGCCCACGCTCAAATGCCCGTGAATTACCTGTGTGGCACCTACCCAGAGAAAGATCGCGGTCGAAAGCAAGCCGATGCTTTGCAGGACACTGTCATAAGACATGACAATGAAACTCGCCTTGAACATCTTCTTGGATACGGAAAGGAATTCATTGAGCATCGCGTCCCGAAACGCGCTTTCCGCGGAAGCGGCTTTGACTGCTTCGATTCCCTTGATCGCGTCGATTTGATGCGAACTGTATTTTCCCTGACTCTCTTCCACTCCCGCAAAAAGTGGTCGCAAAACTTTGACTGAGAAAATCATGAGTCCCGCATAAAGTGGCGTGGTTGCGAGAAAGGCGAGCATGAGCAACGGGCTGTAAATCGCCATCAAGCCAAGCGCGCCAAAGAGATAAATCATCGCCAGCAAAGCGCCGATTCCCTGTTGCACGGCAAACTGGCGAACCTGCCGGGCCCCATCGAGACGCCGCTGAATATCACCGGTGCGACGGCTGGTGAAATACGTCATCGGCAGAGAGAGAAGTTTCCGGCTCAGAAAATCGAGGACGGCTGCGTCGAGCCGCACCGCGGCAAAAGCGAGAAGGTATTCCTGCGCCAACGTGGAAATTTGGACGAAGAGGACCGCGCCGAACATTCCGAGCAGAATCGTTTTCAAAAGACCGATGTCGTTTTCGACAATGACGCGATCCACCACCATCTGGGTGAAAACGGGAAACAGAAGGGCGAGAAAACTCACTGCGACCGCGAGGCCGAGGACTTGAAAGAGAATAAGCTTAAATTTTGCCAGAAACGGCAGGATCCACGCGTAGGTCGGACGACTTTCCGGCGCTTTTTCGAACTCAATTGTGTAATCGAAAAGCGCGGCGTATCCCGTCCACTTCGATTCAAATTCGCGTCTCGGGATTTTTTGCAGTCCAAGCGCGGGATCGGCCACGCGCACGAATTGCTGGTCCACATCGTAAAGCACGATCCAGTGGTTTCCCTCCCAATGGACGATGGCTGGCAGCGGCATCATCGGGAGATTGCGCAGCGAAATCTTCAGGGCTCGGGCGGCCAGGCCCAGCTCGCTTGCGGCTCGGCAAATCGCCTTCAGGCTAGTACCATCTGTTGCCGTGTGACAGAGCTGTCGAATTCGAGCCAGGCTGACGTTTCGGCCAAAATGTCGGCAAATCATTCCAAGGCTAGCGGCGCCGCAGTCCATCTCATCGATCTGCGCGATGTGGTCTATTTTCCGAACACGTTTCGCGCGCTTGCGGAACAAACCTTGTTCGTCGACAAACGGATCTTCCTCACCTTCCTGCGCCGGCGCCTCCTGCCCATCGACTTCAACCTTGTCGTGTGCTTGTGTTTCAGCCGGTAACATTTCACTCGTGAAATCGAGCGGAATCCGCGCTTCTGTTTTGGCCTGGTAGATAGCGAGGCGTTCGCCCAGCAGCTTCTCGAATTCTGGAAAGCGGCTCCGCAAATCCTGCACCGCCTCCGGATTCAGCGACAATAACCGGCAATCGGTAAAAGCCTCGACCGATGCGGCTCGCGGCGAACCGTTTAGGATGGACAACTCACCGAAGAAATCGCCTTCGCGATAAAACGCAAGATTGCGCTCGCGGCCGTTGATCCCGGCAAAGACCCGAGCCCTTCCCTTTTCAATCACATACATCGGGCCAGCTACGTCGCCTTCGCGAATAATTAGGCTGCCCTTGGCGAAGCCGACCGGGTCCAGCTTGTCGATCATGCTGCGCAATGCCGGCGCAGGAAGACGGCCGAAGTTGCTGAATTGATACAGAAAACTTTGCAACGCCCGATTGCGCCCCGTCATCTCGATGTAGCGCTTCATCTCCGGCTGCATTTTCGTGAGCTCGAGGAAATCGTTTCGGTCGATGCGCAGAACATCCACGGCAGTGCTGCACCGGACGGTGGCGCTACGCGTCCCACCGTCGGAAAGCGCTGCTTCGCCAAAGCTGTCACCCGGCTTCAACGAGCCCAGCGGAATCTCTTCCCCGTCCGGTTTGATCTTTAACGCGCGAGCCCGGCCGTGCGTCAGAATGTAAAAAGAATCGGCCGGATCATCCTGTCTCACAATGATATCGCCGAAATCGTAGTGCTCCTCTTGAAGCAGCGGCTCGAGAATACCGAAATGTTCCTCCGAAAGAAATCGGAACACCGATGAGCGCCGCACCATTTCCACGTCTTGCGTTTTCATTCCGTCAGTGTCGCCGCTCCCAACCGGCGCTCTACGTGTTTGCTCGAGAGATCGCTGAAATGCCTGTCGAGTAGCCGTTGTTCGATTCTTGAGCGAACCGCCGGATCGTCCGCCTTCGGTTCGAGCTTTTGTGTAATGCGGCATAGCTCAAAGCCGTCGCCCCGTGGCATGGGCTCGAGAACGTCGCCCGGTGAAACACTCAGAAATTTCTGCTGCAAATCCGTTGGAAGATCCTCCAGTAGAAATTCAATGCGCCGATGCGGATAGCGCCCCTCTGCCGCAACTTCTTCCATGGACATCCCATCTTCTCGTACGCAAAACAATGCTTCTTGCGCGGCGTCGCGCGACTCCACTTCGAGCACCTCGGTCACAAAGCGCGTGAGGGGCAAACGCATCGTACTTAATTCATGCTGTCGGGCCTGCGGCACGAGCAACGTCTCGCATCGGTCGCGATAAGCGGCTTCCATCGCCGACATTTCTCCAAACCACGTGGCGTCCCGCCCTAGAGAGGAGAGCCAGGTCGGCAATTCCGCGGGCTTAAGGGAGTGTCGGTCAAAAAATCGTGCTTCCTCCGTCGATAATGCTTCAGGCTCTGCCTCCTGGGCCGCCCGCGCCGCCAATCGCCAAACGAGCTGGCTGGTCATCCGATCGAGATCTCCCGACAAAATTGAGTCCGCGGCAAACAATTGGCGCAGTTCGCCCGGGGCCGACACGTAATCCATCTTCGAGAAAGCAACTTCATCCCCCAATTTTTTTCCGCAGCTTTGACGCGCAAAATAATCTCCGAAATCATCCAGGGACAGTCCGCGCGCCGCCAGCCATTGCTCTGTTTCCTCCGCGGTAATCAAATCGTGCTCGTACCGGAACGCTTCCGCAGCCGAATCCAACTCGCCCTCATCATAATCCAAGTCCAATTCGTCAGCGCGCTTCTCGGCTCCGAGGCACTTCACAAAATTCGCCCAGATCGCATCGAGCTCGCCTCGCCACAGTGCTGCATGGATCGCGTCGCGCCCCTTAAATTCCCTGTCTCCGCAGGAGCAGACAATCAAGTCGTCGTGCGAAACTGACTCAGTGCTAGGCATTGAATTCTGCGTTTCTATACTGTTTGTTGGAAAAAGTCGAGTGAATCGTGAAAAAGTGCGTCATTTTTAGGCCAGTTAAATGTTAAACATAAACATCTTTTGCTGTTGTAGTTATCTACAGATAACCATTTGGCTTGCCCGTTAACCGGTCCACTTTAAAACCATGCCTGCTCTTTCTTTGCGCGCGCTCCTCGCCGATTCCATCGACTATGCCGGGCTATTTCCCCCCGCCAGTCTGGCGCTCGAACCGGCCCTGCAAAATCAGGCCGAGTACATTCGGTCACCTGAATCGTGGATGCTGAACGCGTTCGTTCTTCCTGTGGCAAAATTTGACGTCGCCGCGAATTATCTTTCGCAATTTGACCGCAATAATCCGCTTCGCATTTCAGCGCTCGGTCCCAAGAGCGAGAGCGCGGCGGAATTTCCCGACAATCTCAGTTCTGTGGTCGCAGCCATGATTTCATTCGCGCCTGCGCATCATGGTGTCGCTGCAATTGATCAGTTGGAGATGCCTCTCCCGCCTGATTGCGACTCAGCCTTGTTTCACGATTTGCCTTCAGCCATCGGCGAACTGCAATCATCTACATTCTGGGAAACGCCGGCCGATCAGGCCGAACGCATCATCTCGTGGTTGGCAAAACACAATTCCGCACAGGGCGCCAATCCATTGGGTTGCAAATTGCGAACTGGTGGCGTCACTGCCGATGCGTTTCCAACTTCTGAGTCAATCGCGCGGGCC
>JBEEGU010000159.1:0-9493 GCA_041167025.1 Verrucomicrobiota bacterium | reverse complement strand
CAATGCTATTTGCAAACCGCGCACCCGCCCCAACACCTCGGAGATTTCAGCTTTAACATAAAGACGCAAATCCAGCGCAATCTGATCGTTCCGGCTCCGCGCCGTGTGTAGCTTGGCCCCAGATTCCCCAATGCGTTTGGTCAAAGCCGCTTCGATGTTCATATGGAGATCTTCGAGCGACTCATCCCACGCGAATTTTCCGCACTCAATCTCCTGTTCGATCTCACGCAACCCGTCGCTGATTTTCTGCTGTTCCTCGGCTGTTACAATCCCAGCTGCGGCCAGCGCCGAAGCATGGGCGATCGAACCAGCGATATCATAACGATAAAGCCTCCGATCGAATGAAATCGATTCGCTGAATCGACGCGCCACTTCCGATGAAGGTTGATTGAACCTGCCTTTTCGCATGACTTAGAGGTTCGCCGTGTTCCGCCGGACCGTAACGGACACGTAACGGGTATCCGCTAGGATGAATTTTCGAACCTCGATCTCGACCATACGCAGCGGAAATTGTTGCAAGAGATGCGATGCGAGATCCTTCGCCAGCGATTCGATTAGCCGATTGCCCTGGTCCCTGGCAAAGTTTCGGGCGGTTTCACAGACAGCGGCATAATTTACGGTCCGTTGAATATCGTCTTCCAAGTTTTCGAACTGTTTCAATGGCCAAAGCGTCATCGTGAGGGTCAATCTTTGGGGCGAAGCGCGCTCATTTTCCGGGACGCCAACTCGAGCGAAGACTTCCAGTTCCTCGATGTGGATTCGATCGGTCGCGGCAGAATGCGAGTCATCCACACCTGTAGCAGTGACACGGGACGAAAATTTCGCAACCGCCCAAACTATTTTGGCCCGAGCGAGGCGACGATTTTTTCAAATCGCGGGTCGCCACGCAACGGGTCCCACACGGGATCGAGTCGAAGTTGCCCGTAACTCAAATAACCGGCGATCTTGGTGGCGGCATCCAGCTGATCGATGGCCGCCTCTTTCTCGCCGGTCCAAGCATAGATGAGAGCGAGATACTGGATTAATAAGGCGCCGTTAATTGAATCCTTTCCTACCGGCAAAAGTTCCAACGAATGGCGACCTTCTCGAATGGCATTTTCCTTGTTGCCCAAAGCGGCATCGAGCACCCCCAGCGCGCAGAGAGCGGGGCCGTTATCGGACTGAGCGGCGACAATTTGGGCCAGCTTCGCGCGTGCCTCGGCAAACGCATGCCGCGCGCCTTCGCTATCGCCGCGCAAGCGAGCAACCTGCCCTTCACACCACCCTCGCGGAAAGACGATGGCCTCGTCATAACATCCATCTGCGCTAAGAAGTGCGAGAGCGCGGGACGCGGCATTGACGTCACGTTCACACATCGCCACGAGATGCCATTGGCTGGCGAAAATGCCCGCACTCTCTGGGTTCTCGGAGATCAACGTTTCGATGCTGGAGCGCAAAGGTTTCGGATCCGCCTTCCAGTCCAACGGGACCCGGGCGAGCTGGAGCCGAATGACAGGATCGTTGGGCGCGAGCGCCTGCGCCCGCTTCAATGTCGCAATCATGAGGGGGTAGTGCCGCAAACATTCCTGACTCTTGGCCATTTGCTGAAGGATAAAAACATTTTGCGGATTACGCGGATCCAATTGCAGCGCGTGTTCCATGTTACTGACCGATTCCTCCCAGCGTCCCTGTCTCCGATCAACATAGCCGAGCAGTAATAAGGGTAATGGGTCGTTAGGCAAAGTCCGGCGGGCCAGGATTAATTCCTGCCGGGCATGAGCATAATCCAGGTAGCCCCAGTAAAGATGTTTGGCCAGGGCAAGATGCGCTTCGCCGGAATCAGGACGAAGCCGTTGCACCGATCGGATGGCAGTTTCCGCCGCAGCGATACGGGTCGGGCTATGATCGAAACCACGCAGATACATTTGATCATGAGCGTGGGCCATTTGGTAGTAGGCAAGGGCGAACGATGGATCGCGCGCGACTGCTTGTTCGAGCAATCCAATTGCTTCCAGTAGATTTTCCTTCGCGCCGCTGACCAGTGCCTGATCAATCAAGCTGTTGGCCCGAATGTACAATTTGTATGCTACTAGATCAGATGTCGGTCGTTCATCGATTGCAGCTTTTTCTCGCGGCGAAAGTTTGCTTTGTAGTTGTGCGACAATCTTTTCCGCCACCTCGCTTTCGAGCGCAAAAATATCGGCCAGATCGCCATCATATTTTTGCGCCCATAAATGTGTGTCGGTGCGGGCATCAATCAGCTGAGCAGTCACGCGCACACGGTTGCCGACAAATTGGACTGAGCCTTCGACGATGTGCGCGACCCCCAGTTCCCTGGCAATCTCGCGTAAGTTGCGGTCCGCCGCCGTCTTGTATTGCATAACCGAAGTCCGACTGACCACTTTGAGATCCGCGACTTTAGCGAGGTCGGTCAAGATTTCGTCGTGAAGGCCATCCGTCAGGTGCGCTTCGTCCTCGGTCTTGCCGAGATTCTTAAAAGGCAACACAGCGATGCTGTTGTCCCGGCGTTTTGAACCCCAGTTCGCTTTCCAAATGAAAATTGCGCTGAGGGCCAGAACGACGGCAAGGGCGAAAACCAGGAAAAGTATTTTTCGGGTCTTACGCGCGCGGAGGTGGGCACCCTCTCGGCAACGCCCAGGGAGCTGCGAGTTTCCAATCTCCTCGTTATAAAAGTTCACGAGGCCAAGCTTGGTGCCGTGTTTGACCTCGCACTCGCCGATGTCATGCAAGTAGGGCCGCCAAAATCGATCTTCAATCAGGTCGTCTGAGGTCCGCTTCGAAAGCAGAATGTGACCCGAGTCACCACAACTCATGACACGTTGCGCGATGTTGATTCCCGCTCCAGCGGCATTAGCCCGGTCGTTGACATCGATCACGCGTCGCACCGGGCCGCTATGGATACCCATCCGTAATGGCAAAAGCGGATTGTTCCTGGCCGCTTTGCTGATTTCCACAGCACATCGCACCGGTCCCTGCGGGCCCTCGGAAAAAACGAGCGCCATCCCGTCGCCGGTCGGCAACCGGATCAGTTTCCCGGCAGCTTCGGAAGCGCGGAACGCCGCGCTCGTCCGGACAACGTGATTAAGCCGATCGAACAATTCCCGTTGCTCATCGATCGAAAGTTTGGAATAGCCGACGGCGTCGATGAATAAGACATGAGCGATCTCCAGCTCATCCTGCATCTTTGTCTCGTCGGACATAAGAGTCCTTTCTCCGAACCGCGATGTTCCCAAGTGGAGTGTGCCGCGTCGAGATGAAACCAACTACCTAACCGAAATATCGTCCTGACTCTCTGCGGCGCGCAGCAAAACTATTCGGGGGTTCGATGAGAAATGAAGGCCAACTTTGGTCCGAATGCCGCCAAATTCAGCACAATCATGATCAGGGCGAATAGATACATACCCATGGTCAGTCCAATCATCAGGTGCATGGCACAGATGCAAGTAAGCCAGATCCGCCCAAGTTTCCTGTGCCAAACAAAGAACGGATATCCGATTTCCAGCAACCAAATGGACACCCCCGCAATCGGAAACAGAATCTTCCATTTAATTAGCATTTCCGCAGGCAGGACATTGAATGAGGGTCTGATGAGGGCGCGCCAAATGTTCGATCCATCCCACCAACCGCGGCCAAGGGCTTTCGTCAGACCACTGAAGAAGTAGATAAGGCAGAGATGAAGCTGCAAGACTCGCCGAAAAAAACCGCGTGCGCGTGAATCCTCCGGCGTCGTCTTCCGAAAGCGCCAGTCGAGCGCGTAGCGATCGGGCAGAGGCGAGGTCATGAGGTAAAACAAGCCGATCGTCATAAAATTATCCACTCCGTAGGAAGCAAGCCCGCCACTTTTGGCCGCAGAAAGGTGAAGCAGCCAGCCAAGCACCGCCGCTAGCCGGGAATAAAACCCCACGACCAGACAGGAACCAGCGAAAAACAAAAGAATCCAAGTGAGGGGGAGGATGGTTTCTTCACCGACGCCCGAATGCGCGCCAAGGGAAACGAACCATCCGAGACGCGGAACAGCGGGACTTTCCAGAGAGAGCAATGCTTCCGCTAAATCGCGGCTGATTTGCCCCTTGCCTTTTCCTGCGAGCAAATAATTCCAATCCCACTTCAACGCGAGTGCATAAAGCAGAACCTGCAGACCAAGGCCGACCCGCAGGATAGCGAGCCACTTATCTCCTTCGACCGGAAACAAAAAAACCTGAAGCCGTTCTCGCACGGGCCGGATCACGTTCAAGGTTTGGTCGATTCGAATGGTTCAGTCCGATCAAACTCGTAGGCAAATAAAACTTCGTCCTCGTTGCGTTGGCCCTTTTCGAATTCCGTCGGGCCCGGAAGCTTGATCGTACCCAGAACCGCCCGGATCCTCGTTGCATCCGGATGTTCGTGCCAAACCGAAGATACCATGGTCTTGATGACAAATTTCCGGAAGGGATCGGACTCGGGCCGGACCAATTTTTCCAAGAAAGTGACCAGCCTTAGACCGGCGGCAGAACTATTAACACTTGGCAGCTCATATCCAATTGTTCCATCGGTGTAGTGCAGTTCGAAGACGAGCTTGCAACTGTCGGGCACGTTAGGCGCGAAATAGCCATAACCCGATTCGATGCCGCTACATTCAAGGTAGCTGAGCATGATGGCGCGAAAAGGGTTGGAAGCGGGCAAACTCAAGCCCAACGTTGACGCTGTTAGCCGTGTCGCCTTATCCCAAAAGCGATTCAACCCTCTGGGCGATATCGTCAAACCTTGCGCGAGAACGCTGAAGGTTTCGTGGCTGCAAACTAAAACGACCAGAGTTAGGTGCAGCGCCAGACCAAATACCCTAAAACGCGTGGCAGACCGCGTCATTGTTCAAGCGCTCGGGCAGCGAGGTTTGTCGCTTCCTACTCGCGATTTTATTGGAGAAATCCTAGAACTTTTTGGAGCTCGTCATTGGCCTTGCCGTCACGGGACATGGACGTATTCACATGCTGCGTGACTTGGACCGAACTGTAAAAGTGCATGGGTGTCGCCGTTTTCACCGGTGTGCAGCAGAATTTGCTGAGATGACCGTATGTCTTGTCCCCACTCTTCGTATGTACCTTAATGTAGTAAAGTTCTCCATTAGGAGAAAACTTATCCAAAGCTTTCAAAAACGCAGTGAGAATGCCTTCGTGTTTGAACTCGAAATACGGTGGGATATAGATGCAAATTTGGCCATTGCCTTGAGAAACAGGCGGAGTATTAGCGCAGCTCCAGCTAAGGTAGGAAGCCGCGCCGAGTAAGAAGAAGACGATTAGCCTAACTGTTCGAGAGGAGTTCATATCCTCGGTCTGATCCAAGTGCGCTTGAATTACAAGCACGAAAAATGGCGTCGAAAGCGAGGTCCCACGCTTTAGCCAACCCGAAAGCGCACTTCCCGAATCATTTTGGACCCGAATCGCTGCTTGAGCTTACGCAGGATTTCGAGCCTAGAAACCTGCTCCAGCTCATAATGGAGTGCCGGTTGGAGAACACGGACGTAGAGAACGCGGTCTCGCAAAGCCACTGGCGCAGAGTGCGCGGCGATAAATTCACCGACGATTTTCTCCCAAGCGTCAATGACTTCGGTTTCATTCAAGCGCTCCTTCAGCCCGAGTTTCTCCATCAACTTCGGTAGCAGGCCGGCAGCGGTCTGCCATTGATCGGGGCGCACCCGCCTCTCGGATAGACCACGCCATTCGGCGATAACGGCGGCGCGGAGGGAAGGTTTCATGGCTGAGTGACGTTAAAGCGTTACAAAGTTAAGGCGAAAGACAACCAAGCTGTAAAGCTCACAGTCCTTCGCGTCTAACTTTGTAACTCTTTTAACCTACTAAATTGAGGCGAAGCCTCAATATTTTCGCCGCATGTTGCTGGGAAGAATGTTCAGCTCGGTGCGGTACTTGGCTACGGTTCGACGGGCGATTGGAATGCCGCGTTGACTCAGAATCTCAACGATCTCCTTGTCACTTAGCGGCGAATTGCCATCCTCGTCCTTAACCAAATCCAGGATTGCTTCTTTCACGCTGGTGTTGCTCATCGATTCGCCGGTGGCAGTTTGGTAACCGGGCGTGAAGAAATATTTCATCTCGAAAACGCCTTGCGGCGTCGACATGTATTTGCCGGAAATCGCGCGACTGACCGTGGTCTCGTGCACACCCACGGCATCGGCGATCTGCACCATCGTCATCGGTTTGAGTTGCGAAGAGCCGTGTTCAAAAAATTCGTGCTGCCGCTTGACGATCTGGTGCGCGATATTGGAAATGGTTTGCTGGCGTTGGTGGATCGATTTGATCAGGAATTTGCCGCTTCGAATCTTGTCGCGGATGTAATCCTTTACTTCGCTGCCATTGCCGTCCTGCGCCATGATGTCTTTGTAGGTGTTGCTGATGCGCAGATGTGGAATTTGTTCGCCGTTCAGGATGACCTGGTAATCCCCATTCACTTTTTCCACCGTGACGTCTGGAAGAACATAATTTTGCGGGGCCGTCGCGAATATCTGACCCGGCCGCGGATCGAGCTGCGCGATGTTATTCGCGCATTTCTGGACCTGTTCGACGCTGATGCCCATGCGACGCGCAATTTCCGGGAAACGGCGTTTCCCGAGATCCTGCATATGCTCGGAAATAATCTTATATTCGAGGCTGGCTTGCTTTGCTTCCCGCTTTAATTGAATAAGCAGACATTCGCGTAGATCACGCGCGCCGACCCCCGGCGGGTAGAAACTCTGGATCAGCGTCAGCATGTGCTCGAAATCCTCCTGAGCGAGGCCTGTGTTCAGCGCCATCTCCTCGGGCGTCGTCTGCAGAAATCCGTTGTCGTCGATGTTGCCAATAATCAGTTCGGCGGTCTTACGATCATTCCCATTGAGCACGGTCTGATTGAGCTGCCCCATCAAATGCTGTTGCAAGGTTTCCTGGGTGGCGATGGAATCGAAAAAGAATTGACGCTTATCTTCCGCTTCCTGAGACCGGCCACTGTAGCTGCTCGATTGCGCCATGTAGTCGCGCCATTCTTCGTCGAGCTTGGCCAGTTGATCGAACTCCGCTTTGAAGTCGTCGTCACTGGACGCCGGCTTCTTCTCCTCTTTTTCCTCGATCGGGTCGGTCGCAAGTTCTTCCAGGACTGGGTTCGTTTCCATCTCCTGCTGGACGAGGTTGCGCAGCTCGAGCAGAGGGGCCTGTAAAATCAGCAGGCTTTGCTGAAGTTGCGGGGCAAGAACCTGCTGAAGAGAGAGGTTCTGCGATTGATGCATTCCTTGCCCGGCCATGTGCGGAGTTTACCGATGAGGTCGACGAGAGGCAAGCAGTTTGCTTGCCGCACCTATTACTTTCGCAATTGGAACTTTGGAAACGCGATCGCCGGAACACGACTTGCTTGACTAGACACAAACCCGGCTCCCAAAATGAAACGAATCATTTCGTCCACTATCCTCGGTCTTTGCGCGTTGCTGATTGCTTCCGGATCGGCCCAAACGCCATCCGGCAAGGAAGATCAAAAATTGCTCGCCCTTGTGAAAGACGTGCAAACTCAACAGGCCCAGATCGCGGAGAATCAAACCAAGATCGAGAGCAAACTGGCCGAAGTCGCAGAAGCGGTGCGGGTGGCGCGCATCTACGCCGGGCGAGGCGGAAAATAATGCGCTCGCTAAAAACCGTTTTTCTTTTCGCGGTCCTCAGTTCGGTGCTGTTTGTTTCTGGCGGACAGGGCCAACAGCCAACGCCAATGATCATCGTTCAGGCCGCGAATGCCGCCCCCAGCGGTACGCCAGTCGTGGCGGCGCCTCCAAATGCGGAAACTGGTTCCGCCATCGATGCGGCCACGAAAGCACTCGAACAAGTGAAAGCCGCCAACGAAGAGACACTCAAGAAACAGGAAACCGTCCTGCAGCAGTTGGATGAACTGCAAAAAGCTGCTGAGCAATTAAAGATATTCTCCAAACGCGTGTAAAACCGCGTTTGAGCGTTATCGGCCGGTTGGACAATCCGAAGGCAGGCGTGACGGGCGATGGCCGTCAGTAATCAAAGACCCGCCCGGTCCCACTTGGCAATCGTCTCCTCGACCAGACCGGCAATCTTATCGTTAACTTTCGAGAAGAAAACACGCGCTTTCTCCAGATCGAAAACAGGGTAACCCTCCCCTTCCTTGTAAAGTAGGATACTCGAGGGAAAAGGATAAGCGCTCCAAGTATTCGGAGCAGGTATCGACGTCGCCATTTCCGGCCCGGTGTAACGCTGCTTCTGCACAAGCGTAGGATCAACCGCCATCATGTAAGCGGTTTCGGTATTGCCGGCGTGACCGCCATCTTCGCCGAAAACTTCCTGAGTGACATCGCTACAATACGACCACCAGTTCACGACCAGAATCCGGGAGGCAGTCTCGCGGCCGACTTCCTGCGCGAGCGCGGCGAGGATCGCAGTCTGCCCACCCCCGTGACCATTGAGCATGATAATGTTTTTGAATTTGTTCCGGGCTAGGCCCAGCAAAACGGCGCGCACGTAAGCGCGATAGGTGTCCTCCGGAATGGTGAAGCTTCCGGGATAGGCATCGAGCACGCCGGTAAAACCGTAAGGAATAACCGGTGCGATCATGCCGTTCACGCGCCCCGCGATGGCGCGAGCCAGTGCCACCGGCGCGATGATATCGGTTCCATTCGCAATCGCGCCGTGCGCTTCGATTGTTCCGAGCGGCAACAAGACGGTTTTGATTCTATCAGGGACCCACTCGGCGAATTCCAGCCAATTGATCCGCTCCATCTCGCGCGTGGATGGGTCAGCTTCTTGTTTCATCCGAAATCCGCGAATCGCAATTGTCTCCAAGGACAGCAGCGTTTAGAACGCCGCGCCGCGTTATTTACTTTTTCTTCGGTTCAACTTTGCGATAAAGCGTCGCCATGCTGATCCCCAACATACTGGCCGCTTTTTCCCTTGAGCCGTCGCAATGCTGCAATGTGGCATCGATGTAGCCGCGCTCTTGTTGCTGAACAAAATCGTCCAAGGTTTGCCCCACTGGCATGGCCGCGACCACCTTTTCGCCTTTTTCTCCCTGAGCCTGACTAACGATATGCGGCGGCAGATCGGCCGGTGTGATCAACTCATTTTCGCATAATGCACACGCGCGTTCGATCGCATTTTCCAACTCACGCACATTCCCGGGGTAATCGTAGTGGCACAGGATATCGACCGCAGCCGGCTCGATCTTCTTTGGTTCTTCACCGGTTGAACTCGCCTGTTTTTGCAGGAAATGATTGACCAGCAGCGGCACATCCTCAAGACGCTCACGCAATGCAGGGATTTCCACCGGAATAACGGCCAACCGATAGTAAAGATCCTCCCGGAAAGTGCCGTCCTTTAGCTTGGGCCCCAAAGGTTCGTTCGTTGCCCCGACTACGCGCACATTCACGGGCGAGCTCTTGTTGTCGCCGACTCGCCTAACTTCACGTTCCTGCAGGACGCGCAACAGCTTCGTCTGCAACTGGGGCGCCATCGAATTAACC
>JBEEGU010000158.1:0-6799 GCA_041167025.1 Verrucomicrobiota bacterium | reverse complement strand
AGGCATTCCACGAACTCGATGCTGTAATTCCCATCCGGACTGATGGAAACGGGATTGTGCATTCCATCGCCTTGGTGCGTCCTCGAGATCCCTGTCGCAGCACACAAGTTATCCATGACCTGATAGCTGCCGGCCATGGCGCAACTCAGAGTGCGACAGACTCGAATATGAGTTCGGCCGGCCGTTTCCCGCCGGAACATGGGGTAGAAAGTGACCAGCTCGAGAATGTTGATCGGCTGGAGATGCAATTTTGCCGCAATCCAGTTCACTCCTTCATCGCTGATGAATCCGAAATGCGCCTGCCACAAATGGAGCAGTGGCATGGCGGCGCTGCGCTCTCGATCAGCGGGATAGCGCCGGATCGCTTCATCCATTCGCCGCTCCAACTCGGCGGGGACGCGTGTGCTCGTCGAGTCCACGGAAGCGAAAAACTATTGGGACAGCGTGCTGTCCTTCGATTGCAGTTTGTCGTCTTTGAAAACGAGCGTGACCGTATCTTTATCCTGACGATAAACGTAAGTCGTTTTTTTCATCACAATAAAATCCTTGCTATCAACCGAGGTAGGCGGCCCGAGGATGGATTCGACCTGTTTTTTCGACATGCCCTCGGTCACTTCGTCCACGTTTGCTTTCGTGATCCGTTTTCCGCTGCAGGCGCCGGCCAGCGAAAACACGGCGATAACGAGTAACATCGCCCATAATCTGCGACTCGATCGAACTTGCTCCATCATCTTCCTATGAACTCCCGGCGGTGAGATTGGTTTCCTTGCCGTCGACTTCGTCGTTCTTAAAGGTGATCATGGCAAAGTTCTTTCCATCTTCATACCGATAGGTCGTTTTCTTGAAAATGATCATGTCTTTCGTCTCAACTTTAGTCGGGGCTCCGAGAATTGTTTCAACCTGCGCTTTCGACATTCCGGTCGCGATTTTATTGTAGTTCGCCAAGGTCAGCTTGGATCCGGAAAGCCGATCGCAACTGGCGATGGATAGGACGACCGACGCAAGGCCAAAAGCGAGACAACGTGCAACAAAGGATTTCATACGATCATCTGTCGCATTCGCCCATAACGAAGTCCAGACTTCCTAGAATCGCAGGAACGTCGCCCACCATGGAACCGGGCAAAAGCTCCGGCAGAATGCTGAGGTTAACGAACGATGGCGCCCGAATCTTCAGCCGATAGGGAACGCCGCCGCCTTTGCTGTTGATATAGAATCCCAGTTCGCCCTTCGGGTTTTCGGCCGCAAAATAAACCTCTCCAGGTGGCGCATCCAGCCCTTCCGTAACCAGAATAAAATGATGGATGAGCTCCTCCATCTTGGTCATCACGCGGGACTTCGGCGGGCTCATGTTCTTCCAATCGTCCACATTGATGGGACCGGATGGCAGCTTGTCGATCACCTGGCGCAAAATTTCGACGCTTTGTCGCATCTCTTCGATCCGTACGAGGTAACGATCGTAGCAATCGCCCGCGCTGCCGATGACGACATCGAAGTCGTAGTTTTCGTAATCGAGGTAAGGATGTTTGCGCCGCAAATCGTGCTCGACGCCGCTGCCACGCAAATTCGGACCGGAAAGCGCGTAGGCGATAGCGCGATCTTTTGTGATAACGCCAACATCCCTGGTGCGATCCACGAAGATCCGATTGCGCGTAAGCAACTTGTCGATTTCGTCGAGCTGCGGCCCGAATCCATCCAGAAATTTGTTCAGCAGCGGAATAAAAGTCTCCGGTAGATCGCGAATTTGGCCGCCGACCCGGGTGTAGGAAGTGGTGAAACGTGCGCCGGTAAGTAGTTCAAACAAATCGTAAAGTTTTTCGCGTTCGGTAAAAGTGTAAAGAAAAACAGTCATCGCGCCCAAATCGAGAGCCATCGCGCCCAAGCCGAGCAGATGCGATGAAATGCGAGCGGTCTCGCAACAAATGACCCGGATGGCTTTGCCGCGCGGGGGAATTTCCCATCCCATCAGCTTTTCCACAGCGAGGGCGTAAGCCACGTTATTCGCGAGAGGTGCGATGTAATCGAGCCGATCCGTGTACGGCACGAACTGGTTGTATTGCATGTTTTCAGCGATCTTTTCGTCGCCACGATGCAGGAACCCAACATCTGGCACCGCTTTCGTGATCATCTCGCCGTCGAGCTCCAGCACGAGACGCAGAACGCCGTGCGTGGCCGGGTGGGACGGCCCCATGTTCAGCACCATTTTCTCACCGATATCGTCATCACCGTGCCGCAACTTGGCGTCGGCAGCGACGACGCGCGTAGCCGGATCGGGCGACTCGATTTCACGAACGGTGAATGCCATAGAGAGGTCCGTTTATGCTGCCGCGTCAAAACCGGTGCGCAAGCGCAAAAACTTACAGGGATTATGAAAATCACCACTCGCGTCGTCGGGAGAAACGGACTTAAGTTGAAAAAATCATGAAAAAGATTGGCTTGTTATTTACCGGGCAGGGTGCCCAGACCGTGGGAATGGCGCGCGATTTGGCAGAGCAGTTTCCGATTGCGGCGGATTTGTGCGCGCAAGGAGACCAGATTTTAGATCGCAAGTTGACCGATATCATGTGGAACGGTCCGGCCGAGAATCTCACGACGACCTCAAACTGCCAGCCGGCTCTTTATCTTCATGGCCTCACTGCCCTGGCCGTCCTGCGGCATCTTTTCGGAGATTTTCCGATCGATTCCGCTGCCGGCCTGTCCCTGGGTGAAATGACGGCGCACGCTGCGGCTGGCACATTCGATTTCGCGAGCGGCCTCGCGCTCGTGCAAAAGCGCGGTGAACTGATGGACGAAGCTTGTGCTGCCACGCTTGGCGGAATGGCGGCGATGATCGGCGGACTGGAAAATGATGTGCGACGGCTGGCTGCGGATGAGGATGTCGATATCGCCAACATCAACGCTCCCGGCCAAATTGTGATTTCGGGCGAACTGGCAAGAGTCGAAGCGGCGATTGGCGTGGCCAAGGAATATGGTATCCGGCGCGCGACATTATTAAATGTCGCGGGTGCATATCATTCGCGCCTAATGGAGAGCGCTTACGAAAAGCTTGGAGAAGCGCTTCTTGACGTGCAGATGCAGCCCCCGCGTTTCCCGGTGATCAGTAACGTGACTGGCGAGGAAGTCACTACCCTCCCGGAGATTCGCCAATCCCTGCAGGAGCAGGTCACCGCCACGGTCCGCTGGCATGATTGTATTGAGACAATGCTTAGTCGCGGATGCGAATTTTTTATCGAACTCGGGGCAGGCACAGTTCTGGCCGGGCTGGTGCAGCGGATTCGCAAAGGCACCGACGTGGTCTCAGTGAATGATGCGGACTCGGCTCAGAGATGCGCTGCGCATTTGCGTGCGGCTGCGCAGTAGACGTTTCGCTATGCGAAGCGCGACCTGCCGAAAATCGGGGGACTGGTTCGCCGAACCGCTTCTACCTCGTGCCGTCATATTCTTTGGTAGCGGCGATTGACCCCAATCGCCACGCCCGATGCGTTGTCACACATAGGGCGGTGGCCGTTCGGTGAACAGCCGCTACCTCAGACGCTTGGTTCTGGAATTGTAGGGCGGGCGCATCGCCTGCCAATCTTGTGGTGGCAAGCGGAGCGCTTGCCCTACAACGGCAAAAGACGCGCTGATGTGACGGTGTCGCGGGTGCATCGCGTCGCCCAGAGGGCGACGTCTACAGGTGACAATCGTGTTTCACCATCCTAACTTGCGCTTATGACTTTGAATGAGCGCGTGGATTCGGATTTGAAAGAGGCGATGCGCGCCAAAGACACAACGAAACTGAGCGTGTTGCGAATGCTCAAATCGGCTCTGAGATACAGCGCGATTGAAAAATCCGGCGCTGATTCCGAATTGAATGAGGCTGAAGCGATTCAGATAATCCGTAAACAGGTCAAGCAGCGAAATGATTCGATCGAGAGCTTTGAAAAAGGAGGCCGGCCCGAGCTGGTGGAGAAGGAGAAAGCAGAGTTGTCGATCCTGAATACTTATTTGCCGCAGGGGATGAGCGCTGATGAGCTTTCGAAAATCGTGAGGGAAACGATCACGGAAATTGGAGCGACATCGAAAGCGCAAATGGGTGTTGTCATGAAAGCCGTGCAAGCAAAAGTGGCAGGCCGCGCTGATGGGAAGACGTTGAGTCAGGAAGTGCAGAAGCAGCTGGCATGAAGCAAACGCCGAACGCCCAACGCAGAACTTCCAACGCCCAATGCAATCGTTCTGAATTGAACGTTGAGCGTTGGACGTTGAGCGTTGGGCTTTGATGGTCCCGATTCATGCTGACTGCCATCATCGTCGCAGCCGGGAACAGCCGGCGCATGGGGTTCGACAAGTTATTCGCCCGCATCGCAGGTAAGGTTGTGATTGCTCACACGATCGACGCGTTTGAGCGCACCGATTCGGTTGCGGAAATCATCCTGGTCGCGCGAAAGGAGAGACGGTCGGAGTTTGAAGAGCTGGCCGGCCAGATGACAAAAGTTCGGCGCGTCATTCTTGGCGGAGAACATCGGCAAGATTCGGTGCGAGCAGGTCTGGAAGGGCTCGCGCCGGCGGTAAAATACATTGCGGTGCATGATGGTGCGCGCCCGCTCATAACACCGGCGCAAATCGATCGCGTATTCGAACAAGCGCGCGTTCACGGCGCGGCCGCATTGGCCGAGCCGGTCTCGGACACTCTTAAACGCGCCGATAGTGACCTTTCGGTAATGGAATCGCTCGATCGCAATCGTGTTTACGCGATGCAAACGCCCCAGATCTTTGAAAGAAATCTTCTGGAAGAGGCATATCGCCGGGTTGGCGAGGAGGGGAAATTTGTCACGGATGAAGTTTCAGCGATTGAACATAGCGGAGGCAAAATCGTCCTCGTAACCAGTGAAGATTTCAATTTCAAGATTACCTACGATCGCGATCTGCGCCTGGCAGAGTCGGTTCTGCAAGAGAGACAGAGGGCGGCTTAGGTAGGGACGGCTCTCCGAGCTGTCCGGACGTTTCGGAGAATGGAGCCGGCGGGAGCCGAGTGACATAGACGGGCAGCCCGAAGGGGCGAGAGAACGCGAGCGAGCGAGTCAAACGTCCCTACCTGGCGTATCGGCCTGAGATCGACAACGTCATCAGAGGTGCCTTAAATTTCGGGATGGCGAGCGAGCCCGGTAGTCAAAATATCGAAAAGCTGTTAGGCGAAGCGGCGGCCGGGGATCTTACCGCATTAATGTTAATGTGGCGGGCACGCGATGCGGCCCAGTGGGCGGGATCGCCCGAACTCTATCAGTCGGTGGCGCGGCAAATTCTCGGACAAGGCGAACCGTTATTGGCCTACGATGTCATCACCGAAGGGCTTTCGATTTGGCCCGCGGATATTCGGTTGCGCCAATTACAAGGTTTAGCACTCGCGCGCACCGGTGCGACGGAGCGGGCGAATTCCGTTCTTGAAGATTTGCGTCGAGAAGGAGCGAGTGATGAGGAAACGCTCGGCATGCTTGGCCGCACTTACAAAGATTTGGCTGCACAAAAGGAATCGCCGGAGCGCGAAGCATTTTTGCGCCGCGCCGGGGAAACTTATGAGGAAGCGTATGAAAAAAGCGGCGGATACTGGACGGGCATCAACGCCGCGACGATGAATCTCCTCATCGGGGAAAAGGGACGTGCCTGCCAAATCGCGAACCAGGTGCGGCAGCAATGTTTGAAAGAGGTCGAGGATCCCGAAGGAGATCAATATTGGGAAATGGCGGCTCTGGGCGAAGCCGCTTTGATTTGTCAGGACTGGCTCGAAGCCGAGAAATGGTATGGCCGTGCCGGGGAGGAAAGAAAAGAACGGTTTGGCGATTTGCAATCGAGCCGGCGAAACGCGCGGTTGATCCTCGATTACTGGCAAAAAGACGCGCCGCCGATCGAGCAACTTCTTCACGTCCCGCCCGTGATCGTATTTGTCGGTCATATGATTGATCGACCGGACCGCGCGGCGCCGCGATTCCCCAATGAACTGGAGTCGTTCGTGGCGACGGAAATCAAACAAAAACTCGATCGGCTCAAGCCGGCATTTGGTTTCAGTTCAGCCGCATCCGGCTCGGATATTGTTTTTCTCGAAGCGATGCTGGAACGCGGCTGCGAAGTTTCGATCGTTCTTCCATACGGAACCGAGGAGTTCGTCCGTGACAGCGTCGCGTTCATCCCGGGGTCGAACTGGCGGGCGCGCTTTGATCGGGTTTTGGCAGGGGCGGCGCGCATTCTGACGGCATCGACCGAACGACTCGCGATCGGCGGCGTTTCGTATGAATTTTGCAACCAAATGCTGCTCGGCCTTGCTACGATCCGGGCGCGCCAACTGAATACGGACTTAATTCCATTGGCGGTTTGGAATGGACGGAGCGGCGATGGACCCGGCGGCGCCGCTACCGTCGTGCAGAAGTGGCGATCGATCGGATACGAACCGGAAATCATCGATATTGAGCGGATACTGGAGGGACACGCGCCGTCATGTCCCAAATATTCGGGCGCCGTCAGCGCGGCTCTCTCCAAGGTGGAGGAATGGGGTGCAAATCAATTCGCTTCGAGAATTGTGGCCGTCCTTTTTGCTGATGCGGTCGGTTTTAGTAAGCTCACTGAGCGCGAAGTGCCACGTTTCGTGGAGCATTTCCTCGGAGGAATCGCGAAACTGAGCGAAGGTTTTGAAGATACCATTCTGGCCCGAAATACATGGGGAGACGGGCTTTACTTTATCTTCTCGCAAATTTCGGCTGCTGGGAAATTCGCCCTAAAGCTGGCGGAGCTTATCGCAAAAGCCGATTGGGAATCGAAAGCGCTGCCGGCA
>JBEEGU010000157.1:0-4504 GCA_041167025.1 Verrucomicrobiota bacterium | reverse complement strand
CGAGCCTGATGGTGCAAGCATACTATGATCGAACGCATCGGTTCATTCCGGACGTTTTCCAGGAAGATCGAAATACGTTCGACGTCGAACTGCAGCATCAGTTGCGCTGGGGTGAGCACTACATTGTTTACGGGGGCAACTACCGTTTTTCACACGATGAGATCGGAAATCTTGGCCCGACCCTGGCATTTCTGCCGGATAACCGAAGCGTTCACCTGGTCAGCGGCTACTTGCAGGACGAATGGCACATTGTTCCGGATAAATTTTTCCTAACGGCCGGATCCAAGTTTGAGTACAACAGCTTTAGCGGCTTCGAGGTTCAGCCGACCGGACGTTTCACCTGGTTGCCCGCGCCGAACCAGACGGTATGGGGAGCGATCTCCCGAGCGGTTCGCAGCCCCACACGGATCGATCAGAACCTGGTGGCGCCCAACCCGGCTTTCGCCACGCCGTTTCTGCTGGCGAATCCGGATTTCGAATCTGAGACATTACTGGCCTATGAACTCGGCTATCGGATCAAACCGGCTGCCAACCTCTCTTTCGATCTCGTCGGTTACTATAATGATTACAACAATCTGCGGAGCGTTGAGCCGTTGCCGGGCGGCAAGTTAACAATTGAGAATAAGCTGGAAGGCCAATCGTACGGGGCGGCATTGGCGGCGAAATGGCAAATCCTAAATTGGTGGCGGTTGGATGGAAGCGTCTCTTTGCTTCAGGTCGATATTGACCGCGCGCCGGGCGGGCATGACGTGAATAATGGAGCAGCGGAAGCCAACGATCCCGGGGCGACTTTTGTCATCCATTCCGGGATGGATTTGCCATGGAATCTGCAATTCGATTCATATCTCCGATACGTCGACGATTTGCCCAATCCGCACACGCCATCCTATCTGACCGCGGATGTGCGGCTGGCGTGGTCACCGCGGAAAAATCTCGAGGTTGCGATCGTGGGCCGTAATCTATTCGATGAAGCGCATCCCGAATTTCGGACGACCACCACGAGCCAGGAAGTTGAGCGAAGCGTGTTCGCCACATTCAAATGGACTTATTGAAGATCAAGCCGGTCGCCGCGGCATTTCTTTATCTCGCGATCGCGGCTGCTCCTTTCCAGGGAGCGCCAGTGTCGCCGAACGAGTATGCGCTCAAATCGGTTTTCCTTTACAACTTTTGTCACTTTATTGAGTGGCCGGACTCGGCATTCTCTTCGCCTAACGAGCCGCTGATCATCGGCGTTGTTGGTGAAGATCCGTTCGGGAATTTGCTGAAGGAAGCAGTGGAAGGTGAGACCTACCACGATCGCCCGATCCGGATTGAGCATTACCGCGGGCCCAGAGACATCCGACATTGTCATCTTCTTTTTATTGCGCGTTCCGAAGCGGGCCGGATGGAATCGATCCTGGAAGCGGTATCCAACAAGAGTGTCGTGACGGTGGGGGAGACGGAAGATTTTCTGGAGCGCGGCGGGATGATTGCGCTGCCGGCCGAGCGTAATCGCGTTCGTTTGCGGATCAATCCGGCGGCGCTTCGTGCCGCCAGTCTGGACGTAAGTTCAAAACTGCTGCGGGTGGCGGATTTGAAATCCTGATATGGCCGTTTTCCTGCGGGATACCCCGATCAAGCGCAAGCTCATGCTGGTCGTGCTGTTGACGAGCGGGTTCGCCTTATTTCTGATGGGCAGCGCCTTGATCACCTACGAGTTGATCACTTTCCGGCGATCGCTTGCGGTGAACATCGGCGTTCTTGCCGATATCATCGGGTCAAACAGCACGGCGGCGCTGGCTTTCCAGGATGCAAAAAGCGCGAGAGAGATTCTGAGTGCGCTCTCAGCGGAGCACCAGATCACAGCGGCTGCCATTTACGACGATAAAGGACAATTATTCGCCCGTTTTCCGATCGATTCTCCGCTGGAGAAGTTTCCGAACGCTCCTGAAGCAGAGGGCCATCGATTTGAAGGCTCGCATCTGGCGCTGTTTCGCCCGATCAGACAGGAAAACGACCGGCTCGGAACCATTTATTTACAAGCTGACCTCGGTGAGATGTATTCTCGATTCTCTGTTTACGGACTGCTGCTCGTGATTGTCACCGCGTGCGCTTCCCTCGGAGCCATCGCCCTGACGACCACGTTACAACGGCGAATCACACAACCCATTCTGGAACTGGCAAAAGTCGCGACCGCAGTCTCGGAACGCCAAGATTATTCGGTCCGCGCGAGCAAGCACGGCGCGGATGAGATTGGTCAGCTAACCGATGCTTTCAATCAAATGCTTACTCGAATCGGAGAGAGCAGCACGGCCCTGATTGCAAGCGAGGAACGGCTGCGCCTGGCCCTGGAAGGATCGCAAACCGGGACCTGGGATTGGAATATTCTTACCGGTCAGGTGACGTGGGATGATTACATGTACCCGCTCTTTGGCAGGAAAAAGGGAGAATTCGATGGGACAATTGCTTCGTTCATCGAGTTGGTGCACCCGGACGATCGCGCGCCGCTCGATGCCGAGACGAAACGTGCTGTAGTCGCGCATCACAACATCAACGTCGATTTTCGAATCATCGACGTGGACGGCACGATCCGGCACATGGCGTCGCGCGGACGAGCCTTTTACGATTCCAGTGGACGAGCGGTTCGCATGAGCGGCGTGAGCATGGACGTGACGGCGATGAAGCGAAACGAAGAGGATTTGAACAGGGCAAAGGAACTGGCGGAGGCCGCGAACAAAGCGAAGGATAACTTTCTCGCAATTCTCAGTCACGAATTGCGCACGCCTCTTACCCCGGTGCTGAGCGCGCTGGCGATATTGGAAGAAGACCCGGAGATAGGCCCTAGCATTTTACAAGAACTCGAAATGATTCGGCGGAATATCGAAGTCGAAGCGCGTTTGATCGATGATCTACTGGATGTGACCGGCATTATTCGAGGCAAGTTCGAATTGAGCCGCCAGGTGGTCGATGTGCGTCCATTGCTCGAGCATGCAATGCAGAATTATTGTTCCCACACCGCCGAGCAAAAAAACCTGCGCGTTTCCATTAAAGTTACGGCGCCGGAGACTTACGTATTGGCCGACAGTTCGCGAATGACGCAGGTCTTTTGGAACCTCCTTCAGAACGCGTGCAAGTTCACCCCGGCCGACGGCTCGATCGACGTGCGCGTTTACAACGAATTCCCGGAACTCCCCGGTAAACGCTCCAATGCCGAGCTCGTCGTGGAGATCGAGGACACGGGTATTGGCATCAGCCAGGAAAATATGCCGCGAATTTTCAAGGCGTTCGAGCAAGGCGAGCGTGCGCGAACCAGGACATTCGGGGGCCTGGGTCTGGGGCTGGCAATCAGCCGCGCCATTGTCGAAATGCACGGCGGCTCGATCACGGCGGAAAGCAGCGGAAAGGATAAGGGAGCGAAATTCGTCATTCGGTTGCAAACCGTGGCGCCGATCCCAAACGCGCGCACTCTCACGTCGAGGGCGCCGAGCTTGTCCCCGACCGCGCCGGCTTCACGCCGCCTGCGCATTCTGCTCGTTGAAGATCATTCCGATACGGCGCAACAGTTAACCCGCTTACTCCAGCGTGCGGGCCACGAAGTGACGTGGGCTGGCAGTATCCGGAAAGCACGTGAACTGATTGCATTAATTACTGGGGACTCTTCCAACCCGGGCTTTAACATCCTGATCAGCGATCTTGGTTTGCCCGATGGTAGCGGACACGACTTGATGCGCGACCTGGCGAAGGATTATCCGATTCCCGGAATCGCTCTCAGCGGTTACGGGATGAACGACGATATCCGCGATAGCATGGCCGCTGGTTTCTCCCGGCATATTACAAAACCGGTCGATTGGCAGGAATTGAAGATCGCGATCCAGAAGATCGCAGTCGAGCACACGATCTAGCGATCGTGGAGCCTGGTCGCGACCGGGTAGTTAAGATTGCGAAAGGGAACGGACCGTAACAGTCACCGGGGCTAGCGTTTCTTTTTTGGGGCCGGTGAGCTTTTCGCACCGAAAACGTGCTTAAAACTTTGACCGAGCTTATCCAAAGCGGACGGCGGAGGTGTAGCTTTCGGTTTCGAGCGGCCGGTGCGTGCGTTCAATTGAAAGACGATATTTGCAGGCGTCTCGGTACCGATCGTCACCATTTGCGTCTTATCCGGCAAATCGGGGTAACGAGCGATCAGCTTTTGTTTGCCTAACGGAAGCTCAATCGTGAGTGGCGTCGTTCCGAGGGAGCGTGTGCCGAGCAGGATTTCGGCGCCGTCGGGCGTGCTGGTGATCATGGCATTGCCGTGTGGGAAGGTGTAATCGATCGGCACGGACTCGCCGGCAGAAATAGAGACTTCGGCGCGATCGTCCGGCCATCCGTCGTTGTGAAAGAAAAGTGTGTAGCGGCCCGGCGGAAGGTCCTCAACCGCATCTGGCGTAGAACCGCTGCGGAACGGTGTAACCGCAGGCGCGGTTTTGTTAGCAATGACGCCGGGATAGACGGCAAAATTTGCGCCTGTCGGCGTGGTTGTCAC
>JBEEGU010000156.1:0-11667 GCA_041167025.1 Verrucomicrobiota bacterium | reverse complement strand
AGGAAGACGTCAGGATCGCGCTCCAGCTCTTCCGCCAGCGCTTCGTTCAGGGCTTGACGATAGGTAATCTCTCTCACGCAGTTTCTCCGTCGGCGTAGGTGTAGTTGTAAAGGTCTTCCAGGGGGGGCTCCGCACTTTTTTCGGCGAACTTCACGCTCGCCAACGCGGTTTCCTTCGCATCCCGATCGATCTTGTCGAATCGTTCGTTGCTCAATTTGCCTTCCCGCGTCAACTGCGCTCGCAAACGGGTGATTGGATCGTCCAACCTGTACTTTTCGAGTTCTTCCTTCGTCCGGTAACTGGCGGGATCGGACATCGAGTGGCCACGATACCGATAGGTTCGAGCCTCCACAAAAGCGGGATGAGGTTCCTTCCGGATGGAAGTCACAATCTCGGTAATCTTGTCGCGGACTTCGCGAAAATTCATGCCATCAACGATTTCGCCAGGAATGTCGTAACCCTCCGCGCGATCGACGATTTGTTTGAGAGAAGTCGACCTCTTCACCGAAGTGCCCATGGCGAAAAGATTGTTTTCGCAAATGAATATCACAGGGAGTTTGTAAAGCGCCGCCAGATTAAGCGCTTCGTGAAATGCGCCCTGGTTAATCGCGCCATCGCCAAAAAAGCAGAGTGTCACCCGGTCTTCGCCGCGATATTTAGAAGCAAAAGCCATCCCTGTGGCCAGCGGCACGTGCGCGGCGACGATGGCGTGACCGCCGTACATATGATTCTTGCGATCAAAGAAGTGCATCGATCCGCCCAGACCCCGAGAACAGCCGGTCACTTTGCCGAACAATTCAGCCATGCATGCGTCAGCGCTGGTCCCTTTAACCAGCGCATGGGCATGATCCCGATAAGCGGTAATAAAATAATCATCGGCCCGCGTTGCCGCCAGCGCACCGACCACCACCGCTTCCTGGCCAATATAGAGATGGCAAAAACCGCCGATCTTCTGCGCTTGATATTGCTGACTGGCGCGTTCTTCGAAACGTCGGACCAGCAACATCAGCGAGAGCATCTCGACCTCGTCGCGCTGCCCCCCCGGCTGCATGCGCGTCACGCCGAACGAGCCAGCGCGGGACGTGCCCGTGATTGTTCGGAGTGACGGGCGAAGTTCATGCACAGGACGAAGAAAAGAGTGAAGAGGAAATCGCTAACGAGTGAGTTTCGGAAAAACATCCAGCTCGGAGTCAAACTGTATTGCGGTAGCCCAACCGTAAGCGCCTGGATTAGCCCCGAAAAATTCCGGAGGTACCCGGGATCGCTTAACCATGCGAAGGTGTTTGTCACGACGTAGAAGAAAATCGAAACGGTAATGGACGCGGGTAAAAGTGTTTTCAGCGAAGCCCTATTTTGCAATCGCATTCCCACCCAGGCGATAACGGCGAGCGTCAAATAACGACATGCGATGAGCGGGGTAAACAGCCCCGCCCCGTAATGGTAGTTCAGGATGACGTCCGACAAGAAAAGTGCGAGCAATGGAATGCTGAATCTGAATTTGCCCGGAAAATAAGCGCCACCGCACAAAGCGATCGCGGCCAGTGGCGCGAAGTTCGAGAGCCATGGCGCTCCCGAATAAATAAAAAATCCTGTTGCCACTCGGTAGGCCACGGCTAAAAAGACGATAAGAAAAGCGGGAATCATCGGATCAGAATTTAACTGTCCTGCGCGATATGCCAATGCGATTTCGCGGTATTTCCGAAAAGTCGCTGGCGACTGACCTGGCCAACGCGACCCGAAAACGAAAATTCTTACTTTGCGGAAGCGACGAGACGATTCAGCCGTGCTTTTCGGCGTCTTGCAGCATTTCGGTGGATGATGCCGCGCTTGGCCGCCTTGTCGATGGCAGAGATAAGCCCGCGAACACTATTCGCGTCTGCCTTTTCATTGCCACGGGTGCTCTTTTGCAAAGAGCGCAGACGGGTTAAAACGCTGCGATTGCGGAGTGATCGCTTCAAAGTCTGACGGGCCCGTTTCGCCGCTGATTTCGTGTTTGCCATGATCCAAAGTGGTGGGCGTGGACGGTCGCGGCCTCAACGCCGCTTGTCAAGATGAACTCGCCCGATGCGCGTGCGTCGGCGTGTCCGAATTATGCCCGCGGATTATTTTGAGCGACTGACACGTGCTTCGGCCGAGCAGGAGTCGATTTCGCCGACGAACGAGCGGAAGTGATCCAATCAATCGGGGCGTTGTCCGGCTCGCTTTTCACCAGGACCGGTTTTGACGCCTTCGCCACACTCGGTAACCGATCCGGCACGATTTGAACAAGAGCGCCAATCGGCAATTGATTATAAAGCGCTGTGACGTCGGTCGATTTCATTCGGATGCAACCGTAACTCGCGGGTCGGCCGATCCGTTTTTCTTCGGGCGTGCCGTGAATGTAAATGCACCGGCTGAACGCGTGCGCGTTCTGCGCTTCCAATCCCCGCAACCAGATGATTCGTGTGATCACCGGATCACGGCCCGGCGCGTTGGGCCGCAAAATTTCTCCGGTAAACCGACGATTATGAAAAACCGCACCGGTCGGAGCGTGATCGCCGATTTTCTGCGCTACCTGCAGATAGCCCACTGGCGTCGTCATTCGGCCCCAAAAATCTCCCAGGCCGTATTTCGAGGTCGAAACCGGATAGATCGCAACGCGGGCGCCATTTTGGAGAAGCATCAGCTTCTGGTCGCGCACGCTGATAATGACCCGATTCGGGATCTCGTATTGCAGGGGCGTGGCCGCCGAAGCAGCGGATAACGCAGCCAGGAAAAGAGAAAACGTGAGGGGGCGGAACATGGGCGACTTGTTACTCAGAATCTTGCTCTTGTCACGCTGGAATTGGAGCAGCGGCCCGCGGCGCCCCGAGATTGAGCCTGGGCCACCACTGAGCAAATGACGAAATAGAGACATACAGAAAGCCGATCTGAAACATCAGCAGAAACGGTACCGAAAGAAACTGCCGATGGGCAATGGCAAACCAGACGAAATAACTGAAGTAAATGGCAAAAGCCATTTCGGCGATCGGCAGGAGCGATCGCAGCGGCATGTATTTGCAACTCCGCCACGGCTGCGATTTGCGTTCAATCCCATACTTAGGGGTGCGGGCGAAATCTGATTTGTGATTAAACACCGCTTCGAGAACTGCACGCGCATTGTTCAGCGACAAGCCCACGCCGAGTGCGAGCAGGCACGGGAGCAATAGTATTTCTTTAAGCCAGGTCCGCGGATGCAATTCGCGTTGCGCACATATATAGAATACCGCAACTGAGACCGAAGCCGTTAGAAAAATCGGAATGTCGATCAGGAAGGTCCGGACCCACCCCGCTTGTGGCCCCCCGGCAGAGGGATGCAGAAGGACGCAGAGACATGCCAGGAGGAGGTAAGCGAAATTGGAGGTCAAATGACCGGTGGCTTCGATCTTGATCGGAAGGGGTAATTTGCTCCGCCAAATTGTTGGCAACAGCTTCTTGCAGGTCTGAATCGAGCCCTTTGTCCAGCGATGCTGCTGGGATTTGAAGCCGTTCATGTCGACCGGCAATTCGGCCGGAGTCACCACGTCCGGCAGGAAGACAAATTTCCAGCCAGCAAGTTGCGCCCGGTAACTCAAATCGAGGTCTTCGGTGAGAGTATCGTGCTGCCAGCCTCCTGCTTCCTCGATGCAGGTGCGACGCCAAAGACCCGCTGTGCCGTTGAAATTGAAAAACCGGCCGCTTCGACTCCGCGCGGTTTGTTCGAGGAGCAAATGCCCATCGAGGAACATCGCTTGGACGCGAGTCAGTAACGAATAACCGCGATTCAAATGGCCCCAGCGTGTCTGGATCATCCCCACTTTTGGATCGGTAAAAAAGTCGACCGTCCGTTTAAGCAAATCGGGCGGCGGAACAAAATCAGCATCGAGGATGCAAACAAATTCCCCTTCCGCGGTCTCCAGCCCGCCCGCAAGCGCGCCGGCCTTGAAGCCGGTGCGGTCGACCCGGTGAATCAAATCGACGTTGAAGCCTCGTCGACGCAGCTGCTCAGTGCAGAACGAAGTAATCTCGCGCGTATCATCGGTCGAATCGTCCAGCACCTGGATCTGAAGAAGGTCTTGGGGATAATCCAGTTCGCTGACGGACCGGAGCAAACGCTCGACCACGTAGACCTCATTAAAGATGGGAAGCTGAACAGTGACCTTGGGCAAACAGTCGAACCGCGCGACTGGGACTGAATGGCGCTTCCTGTTCTTAAGGAACAGGTAGATGATAAAGTAACGGTGTATGCCGTAGGCAGAGAGGCCAAAAAGCACACTCAGATAACAGATTGTCCAAATAATGTAACCGAGGCTTCCGTGCATAGGGCTTCTGGGGCTGCCGCTGGTTGAGGCAGCAAGGGCGACATGATGCCGCTTCCGGCGCCTCCGTCAAATCAAAAATGGCAGTTTTGCCTCGTAAAAGCCCGCGTGAAGACGTTCGAAGCGATGGCTTGCGGAAGGCGCAATTATGGAAATTTTTTGTGATCAAATCACCGGAAGAAATCGGCAGCGATGGTCGGAGTGAAACGGTCTTTACCAGATATTCCGTCTTGCCCGACGCCGGGTAGAGGCTGATTGGTGATAGGATCTTTTCTCGAATCAATGGAGTTCACCGACAAGACTAAAAAGGCCGCACAAAATCGCTTCGAACGGTTTAATCTGGTCCTGGCGATTCTTTTGGCCGGGTGGGTTCCTTCCATTCTGACCTTGGTCGTTTCCTACACGATTCTCCGAAACACGCTCGAATCAAAGATTCTGCGTGATCGCCAGACTTTCGTGCAGCTCATCGGTCACTTGGTCGGAGACGATCTCAGCCGAACCGGCGGCATCATCGAATACTATCAAACCCTGCCCGAAGTAGCGAAGATGCTCGGGGCTCCAAATGTCCAGGTCGCCGCTCAACAGTGGCTCGGGACGGCGTTTTATTCACACCCCCGGATAGACGGAATGTTCATCACCGACCCGGATGGCCGCTTGATTGCCTCGCTCCCTTCCGAGCCAGACACGATAGGGAAGGACTACGGATCGGAATTGTGGCGAAACCGCGCCTCAGCCTCGAATGGGATCTACGTTTCTCCAGTTCACCCGCGCTCATCCGACAAACGAATGGCCACAGACCTGGTCGGCGCTGTTCGCCTGCCCGATGGAAAGATTGCCGGATATCTCGGGGTCTCCGTTTTGGTCGAAAGAATGGGCCGACGTTTGTCCTCGATTGAATTTGCTGATCGATCTCTCTGTCAAGTGCTGGATCAGAACGGTGCGGCGCTCTTTTCCTCGGATTTTCGCGCTAATCCGAACCCGCTGTCGAATGAAGGTCAGACTCTGATCAAGGAAATCGGGCGAAGCAAGACGGGCCACATTGAACGGAAGGGGAATATTTATTCGTTTAGTCCGATTGAGCCGAGTGGATGGATGGCGGTGGTCGAGCAACCAAGAGCCGTAGCCTACAAGCCGATCCACGATTTGCTGCAGCGCATGACTGTGCTGGCAACCTGGTTGATCGTGCTCACTGCCGTTTTTGCCTGGCTCGGAGGAAAGTTTTACCGGCGACAAACCGATTCAGCCCGCCGCCTAGAACGGGAGGTGATTTTCAATGAAAAGATCCTGGCAAACATGCCCACCGGAATTGCGTTTGTCGATCCCACCTCGCGCCGATTCCTCCAGGCTAACGATGCTTTCGCACAGATGGCGCGCCGATTCGGAGGATTGTCGATGCACAAGGAAATTACGGACGTGAATTACGACGACGTGAAAATTGCGCCGCCGGACGCACTCGAGCGGGTGCTCTCATTTGGAACTCCTTTTCAACTGATTGAGCAACCATTTAAAGGGGAAGGCGGCATGACGCATTTCGTCAATGTCAATCTGCTGCGGTTACAAGGCTCGCAACAAACGATCGAAGGAATTCTCTATCTGGTGGAAGACAAGACTCGGGATGTGACTTTGCGCCAGGAATTGATCGGAGCCAACGCAGCTAAAGACCAATTCCTGGCCCTACTCTCGCATGAACTGCGCAATCCACTCTCTCCCGTCATTGCAATGGTAGGCGAGTTGGAAGCTAGCACACCCGATTCCCCCGCGACCAGAAAGGCGCTGGAAGTGATCCGGCGAAACGTCGAATTGGAGGCGCGGCTAATTGATGACCTGCTCGATGTGACCCGGATCGCGAAAGGAAAACTTCAGCTCAGTTTTGAAACGGTATCGGTGCACGAGATTGCGCAACGCGCTTATGAGATTTGTCACGAGGAAGTGAATGCAAAACATCTTCATGTCGAATTTCGCCTAAACGCTCAGAACGCATATGTCGAAGGCGACCCGGCGCGCTTGCAGCAGGTGTTTTGGAATCTGATCAAGAATGCGGTCAAGTTCACCCCGAACAATGGGAAAATCGGTCTCGAGACGCTGAACCCGACGCCGGAAGAGATCGAGATCCGGATCACCGACACCGGCATCGGGATAGAGGCGGACAAAAGGGAGCGAATTTTTAACGCGTTCGAGCAAGGGCAGGTTTCAATTACACGACGGTTTGGCGGCCTCGGCTTGGGGCTGGCCATTTCCAAGGCGATGATCGACGCGCACGGCGGAAAGATCCGGGCGGGAAGCGCCGGGAAGGACAAAGGGGCCACTTTCACGCTGTCGCTGAGAACGGTGCAGAAGCCTATGGCGGCGGATGTCGGCCCGAACAACGGACGTCGTCCGGATTCAGCCCTTCCAAGCGCGCTCGCAAAACGCCGCCGGATCCTTGTAGTCGATGATCATCACGATACGTGCACCGGCATGAAAATGATGCTGGAGCGGCGCGGCTATGATATTACGGTTGCGCACACCGCGGATCAGGCAGCCGCAGAGGCGCATGCGCAAGAATTTGACCTCGTCATTAGTGATATCGGTTTACCTGATCGCAGCGGTTACGAATTGATGAAAGAATTGGGAGAAAAAGGTTTGCCCGGGATTGCTCTAAGCGGCTTCGGCTCCGAGCATGACGTAAACAAAGCTCGAGCGGCTGGGTTCGCCGAACATCTGACGAAACCTATTAATTTCGAGCGACTTGAAGCCGCAATCCGTAACCTATTCCAGCTCGAGCCGGCCGAGAAAGCCTAACGTTCAGGTTCGCCAAATTCCAACGAGCCCTTCCGCTAGGCGGGCGCTTGTGCGCTTTTGCGCTCGGAAGCTTCCTTTAGTTCCCGCGAAAGCTTCTCCACGCGTTGGCGCATTACTTTCCCTGCCTTGAACTTGACCGTTGCTCGGGGCGGAATCACAAAGCTGCTGCCTGGTTGGTTCGGATTTCTACCTACACGCGGCTTGGTTAAGCGCGGTTGAAACACGCCAAAATTGCGCAGCTCGACGGCGACGTTTTTGGCCAAGCTGTCAGTAATTTGGTCGAGTGTCCGCTGGACCACATCGAACACCTCATGTTGCACTTTCCCCGTTTGGTTACTGATCGCGACTACGATGTCGCGTTTGGTTAACTTTGCCATACTAACCTAGGAATCGCTCCGCACCGACAAAGTGAGTGCAATTTCGGTTAAAAAAAAGAAAAATCGTTACGCGGTAAATGCCTCGCAAGCAGAAATAAACGCCGCGATTAGGCCGAACGTAAAGAAATTTAGCGCGCCTTGGCCGGGCGCCTAAACACACGGTCAAGGTAGTACGTGAGCACCGTCTGGGACGCCAAGTCTTTCCGACGACCCTTCAGTTGACCCTGCACCACCCCCAGCTTGGTAAAGACGCCGTTCCATTCCGTTTCCAACCGCCGCATCTCGTCATTGGTCAATTCGCGCACCCCTCGAATCGAGGAGGCGCGCTGCAGAACGTTCATCGCTTTGCCGGATAACTCGCCCAAGATGTTTAACGCATTAAAGACATATTCCGTTTCCTGCAGCAGATGGGCGCGGATTTCGGTGAACTGCCTTTCTTGCTCGGCTGAAATGATGGGCTTGGCCTTGTCCAAACCGTAAGTGATAAAATCATGGAGCTTCTTCCAATTATCCAACTGCAAGGTCAGCAAGCGCAGCTTCGTCTCGAGATCTTTGTCGCGCATAATCAAATCAAACGCTTACGAGCTCGAGGGTCTCATCCAGCTTTTGCAAATTATCGATCAACAGGTGCGCCCATGGACGATTCACCGTTTGTTCCTGGCTGATAATTCCCTCCTCAAAATAAAATCGGCCCTGGCGCCACCGAAAAATCTCTGCAACGGCCGATTCGCCTTCGAGCGAGCCATAGACCGCGTGCCGAACTGCTCCCTGCTGCAGATAAATCTCGCTGTTGCCACGGCCTGATTTGAATGTGAAACGCCCGCTGCGCTGGCTCAGGCAACTCATTTGCAGGATTTCGGGGGCAGAAAATTGATTCAGGTTGCCGATGAGCGAGTGGCAGGGATCAATCCCTTCCGCCGGCGTGGAGGCGAGGCCTTCGACGGAGCGAACAAAGCTCCTCAAGCTGCGGGAAAGACGCGTGCCGGAAGCAGAAATGAGCGAGATGTCCTGTTGCTCGGCGATGGCGACTGTTTCTTGCGCACTTCGATCCGGGGCCACGCAAGCAATCTTGAGCGATGGGAAATGCTGCCGGGCGTTAACCGCTTGTTCTACTGCGATGGCCGCCTCTCCTTCCACCAGGAATCCGTCGAAATTTTCTCCAAGCAGGATCGCGATCGATTCGGAAAGTGTTCGGGCAATGCGGGTTTCAACCGCCTCCATGATTTCCAGGATGGCGAGGGTCGCGTCTTGAAAAACAGGATCAGCGTTAAGAACTAGCAGGCGTGTTTCCACAATTTGCCACCGGCATGGCGAGCCTAACCAGAGCAGGAATCCTGCCGGACACACCCGGCCCGACCGAAACCTTGAATGTTCTACTTTTGCCATCCCCGCCGCGGCGGTGGCGCCACGAAATCGTCCGGAGCAATCTCGTGTGCGGTGCGAAAATGGACCTTGGCCACCTCTCGCAAACCGGCGGCGCCGCTAGTTTGTACGATCTTTTTGGCGGTCTCCTTCACACTGGCCGAGACCCCTCGTCCCAAACGCAATCCCAACTCTTTGCTGCGGCGTTCCAGCCAATCGATGAATGCGTGCCGGGCCAGGATCGACGCCGCCGCCACCGCCACATCCGATTCCGCTTTGGTCCGTTGTTCGATCTGGATTTTGCGCCCGTGCGCGAAAAGTGAGCGCTCGATCACCCGCGCATCCGCAAATTGATCCGAAAGCGCCCGCGGACAATCCGGTTTCTTCTCCAGCAAATTCTCGATCACCCGCGCGTGCCCCCAGCCTAACAAGCTGTTGAGATTGCCAAAATCCCGGTAGAGACCGTTATATTTGCCCGGACCGATCAGGACCGTGTCCGTTAGGCCCATTGTGGTTTTACGAATGATATCCGCCAGTGCAACGATTCGGGCATCAGAACTGATCCGCTTACTGTCCTGCACGCCGGCGTCGATCAGTTGTCGCGCGATTCTACGATCGACATACACACCTGAAATCACCAGCGGCCCAAAAAAATCGCCTTTGCCGCTCTCATCGATTCCAAAATGCGGTGCAAACATTTCGGGCGAGTGCACCTCCTCGTACCCGAGCTTGGCTAGGCCGAGGATTTTGGGTTCCAGTTCGAATTGGACGAACTCTTCGACTCCCTTGCCCTGAATCAAAACCTTCGGACCCTTTTCGTAAACTGCGACGCTCAGCTTGTTTTTTTGACCGAAGCAGATCGTGTAATCCTTTGCCGAAAATTGGAATCCCAATTCCTCGAGCAGGACCCGCAACTGGTTCGCCTGTTCCTTAGTAAGCGCGTGAGTGTAGGAATTCATGTCCAGCCATCGAAAACGTCTAACGCTGAACGCTCAACGTCCAACGCTCAACCATGAATTCGACATTGCGTCCCGCGCTGAACGTTCGACCTTCACTACAACTTGAACGCCCTCCAACACCGTCGCGCGTTCCGTCGTTCACTTTTCAGCTGGTATCGCAGGTATGGCCGGCAGTTGCCTTGGCGCCAAACGCGCGATCCTTACGCCATTTTGGTGTCGGAGATCATGCTTCAGCAAACTCAGGTGGTGACCGTTTTGCCTTATTATGACAAATGGCTGCGCCGGTTCCCGACTTTTGCGGCCTTGGCGCAAGCTTCGGAATCAGACGTTCTTCACGCCTGGCAAGGTTTGGGATATTACGGCCGCGCGCGAAATCTTCATGCCGCAGCCAAGCTTGTCGTTAACCGCCATCACGGGCAATTTCCGTTTGATTTTGAGGCGGCTCAGAAACTCCCTGGAATTGGTCGTTACTCGGCCAATGCTGTTGCTAGTTTCGCGTTCGATTTTTCTGTCCCGATCGTCGAAGCGAACACAGCGCGCTTGCTGGCGCGCCTGTGCGATGTCACCGCTCCGATTGATTCCTCATCAGGGCGAATAGCTCTCTGGGATTCCGCGACCCGCCTTGTCCCGAAACGTAACGCCGGCGCTTTCAACTCCGCATTGATCGATCTGGGCGCGTTGATCTGCCGGCCAAAACCTCGCTGCGACATCTGCCCGGTGAAAAGCTTCTGTCAGGCGCCCAATCCAGAATTGCTTCCGATCAAAAAAATGCGCCGACCACTGGAGAAGTTGACCGAAACCCATGTCTTTGCCGTGAGACAAAATGAAGTCTTACTCGAACAGTCGACCGGACGCTGGCGCGGTATGTGGATATTGCCGGCGCTAAAGAGAGAGAGAATAGCTCGTCAGCCGCTCTACGTGTCGACTTTTCCATTTACGCACCACCGCGTCACGTTGCGCGTGTTTGGCAGTGCGTCATCCCGTCTTCGCAATTGCCGCCAACATTGGTTTGGGCGAGGTGCGCTCCAGTCCATTCCGATTCCATCGCCTCATCGCCGCGCCCTCGTCGCGCTGCTTGATCATTGAATATTGCACTCGGCGCGTTGAGCATTCCTCTCCCGTCCAATTATGTCACCGGTCAAAACTTTACCCGATGCCAGCGGACATTTTGGCGCCTATGGCGGAATGTTCGTGCCCGAAACTCTCATGTCCGCGCTGCATGCGCTCAATCACGAATATGAGCAAGCCAGGGTAGACCCTGCTTTCGAAAACGAACTAGCCGCTTTGCTGCGGGACTTTGCCGGCCGACCGACACCGCTTTACTTCGCGGAACGGCTGACCCAACGCGTTGGCGGAGGCAAAATTTATCTCAAACGCGAAGACTTACTTCACACCGGCGCTCATAAAATCAACAACGCTCTCGGCCAGATTTTGCTCGCGCGAAGAATGGGTAAAAAACGCATTATCGCCGAGACCGGCGCCGGCCAGCATGGTGTGGCCACAGCGACGGTCGCCGCGCGATTTGGTTGTGAGTGCATCATCTACATGGGGCAAGCCGACATGGAACGCCAGGCGCTCAACGTCGCGCGCATGCGTTTTCTCGGCGCGACTGTGGTCCCGGTCACGGCCGGCCAGGCCACGCTGAAGGAGGCAATTAACGAGGCCATGCGCGATTGGGTCACGAATGTGCGCACCACTCATTATATATTAGGGTCGGCTCTTGGCTCACATCCTTACCCCATGATGGTCAGGGATTTTCAACGCGTGATCGGGGTAGAAGCTCGAGAGCAGGTGCTCGAGCGCGAGGGACGACTGCCCGATTTGCTGGTGGCGTGTGTGGGTGGTGGAAGCAATGCGATCGGGCTGTTTCAT
>JBEEGU010000155.1:0-3607 GCA_041167025.1 Verrucomicrobiota bacterium | reverse complement strand
TCACCTTCAAGTTTCAACAAGCCGCGCTTTTGCGCTTCGAGGAGGAGCTCGTTGAATGCGCGGAATCCATGGGCACGCTCGTTGAAACCGGGATTTTGCCTTTTGATCGCTTGTTTAACGAGTGATCCCCGAATCGGGTAATCTTCTCCCCGCTCGGCTCGCAACGCTTCCAAGGTTCTGGTCAGCAAATCGAGCGCTCGCTCAACGGAGAGGCCGTCATCCTTGCCACCCGCAGTTTTTGTCGCGGACGGGGCTTGGGCGGCGCCCGGACGTTTTTTCGCGGGCTCGACACGGACGAGATCGTCATAGTAGATGAAATCGTCGCAGTTGGTGATGAACAAGTCTGAGGTGGATTGTTTGACGCCGACACCGATGACGGTCTTGTCGTTTTCGCGCAGCTTGCTGACGAGCGGAGAGAAATCTGAGTCTCCGCTGATGATAACGAAGGTATCGACGTGGCTTTTGGTATAGCAGAGGTCGAGCGCATCGACCACCATGCGGATGTCGGCTGAGTTCTTGCCGGACTGGCGAACGTGAGGAATTTCGATCATTTCGAAGGCATTTTCATGCAAGCCGCGTTTGAAAGTCTTGTAGCGGTCGAAATCGCAGTACGCTTTTTTGACCACGATCTGGCCCTTGAGCAACAACCGCTCAAGCAGCTTCCGGATGTCGAATGCAGGAAGGTGAGCGTCGTGCGCGCCCAGCGCCATGTTCTCGAGGTCAAGGAACACCGCCATCGTAGCATCAGAATCTTGGCCGCTCATCAAGCGCTTACGTTAGCGACATCTCGCTCCGGAGACAGCGGAAAATGACTTGAGTTACATGCATTCAACATCGACCGCGAAAAAGTCTGAACATTAGCGCGGCGTTCGCATATCTTGGGACATGAAAACGCACAAACCGGCCGTGCCCGGACCACGCCCGAGAGTGTTGGTGTTGGTCGACGAATCCAACGTCGTGAGCTCAGTGCGAACTGCTGGACGGGGGCTCGATTGGTTGAAACTGCGAGAAACGCTTGCCGGCGAAAATACTGGGCGGGAGCTCATCGAGATGGTGGTGTATGCCGGATTGCCGCCCGCCATTCCGGCGTGGCAGGAAGAGCGCGACAAGAAAAACAAGTTTCTGCATTGGCTTCGTTCCAATGGATTTTTGGTGGTGACGAAAGATGGATCCCCGACCGAGGAGGGTCATTACAAGGCGAACGTCGATGTGATGATGGCCATTGACGCGGTCGAACTTTCGGCCGAGATGCGCCCGAATGTTGTGATCCTGGTCACCGGGGATGCCGATTTTTCTTATTTGGCGGTGCAACTTAGACGACGTGGAATTCGGGTGGAAGTCGCGTCCGTTGGCCTCAATCTTGGGAGCGGATTAAAGACAGCGGCGAACGAAGTGATCGATCTGGCACCACTCTTCGCGACATTCGAGGTCATGAAAGCTCGCGAGGAAAATTCTTCGGTGGTGCCGCGACGGAGAAAATAGAACTCAGGAATGGATTCTCTCGATCCTTCCACGGAAGAGATTCGCCGTTCGGGAAGCTTCCAGATGATCGATCCCAATCTGCCGTTGATTGATCTGCACCGGCACATTGACGGAAGTGTGCGGTTAAGCACGATTTTGGAGCTGGGTGCCGCGCACGGCATCAAGTTGCCCGGCGCCAGTTTGGAGGAATTGCGACCGCACGTGCAGGTGATGGACCGGCAACCAGGCGTGATGGCATTCATTGCCAAGATGCTTTGGATGACCGCTGTTCTCGCCAATCCGGATGCTTGTCGCCGGATCGCGCGCGAAAGTGTGGAGGACGCGAAGGGCGAAGGGATCGATTACATCGAGCTTCGATTTAGCCCATGGTTCATGGCGGCACCCCATCAACTCGATCCAGTGGCGGTAGTGGCGGCGGTCGTCGAAGGAGTTGAGGACGGTGCGCGCGTCACCGGTGTGCGCGCGAAAGTGATTGGTATCCTCAGCCGTACTTACGGGACTGAGATTGCACGCACGGAACTTGAGGCGCTGCTGACGCGACGCGATAAAATTGTTGCCCTGGATCTCGCCGGTGACGAAGCAAATTTCCCGCCCAAACTTTTCGTGGATCATTTTGAGCGGGGACGGGACGCGGGCTGGCGGGTAACCGTTCACGCTGGAGAAAGCGCAGGACCAGAAAGCGTGTGGGACGCGCTGCGGTTGCTCGGAGCGGAACGGATTGGTCATGGAGTACGTGCTATGGAGGATCCGAAACTGGTCGATTATCTTGCCCGAAAAGGGATTGGGATTGAAGCCAACCTAACGAGCAACGTACAAACAAGCACGGTTCCGGACCTGGCGGCTCATCCATTATGCGAAATGCTCGAACACGGATTGCGCGCATCGATCAACACGGACGACCCTGGCGTGAGCGCGATCGATTTGCCATTCGAATACGAGGTGGCGGGGCCGGCTGCGGGATTGTCCCGTGATCAAATTCGCAAGGCGCAAATGAATGCTTTGGAGACAGCGTTTTTGTCCGAGAGCGAGAAGGAAGAACTGAGGCAAAGAAAGACAGCAAACGCCGAACGTTGAGCCGTGAATGTCTCAATCTCTGGTTTATTGCCGCTCAATCATTTTCCACACTGAGCGGAATAACGTTGACGTGGGGAGGCGTTTCGGCCTTCACTAGCGCACGTGCGATACGCGCAACTGTTATCGCATTTCCATTTTGCCTAACGACAGGAGTAGCATGCATTCACGATTCAATCTTACCTTGGCAGCAATTTGCCTGGTTACCACGTACAGCGTTTCGTCGATCTTGGCTGAGACGCACAATCCAAATAACCCCACCTGGTGGGACAAATATCAGTATTTGAAGAACAACGCGCCATTGGGCGATTCCACTACCACTTCCTCGATTGCTTTCGGCAGTAACATCGACATTTCCGATGAGTGCGGTCCGCAAAGCGAGACGTTCATTACGATTAATCCGAGCAACCCCAAACAACTTGCGGCCGGCTCGAACGAGATCTTCCGGCTGCCCATGCGCGGTTATTATTCAGCGAAAGGTGGCGCAAGCTGGGGCGGGGTCGATCTGCCGCTGCCGGCGACGCAGGGTACGAATTCAATCAATTTCGGTTCGGATCCGTCGCTCGCCTTCGATACGCGCGGAAATGTCTTCTACGGCTATATCGTGGTTTTCTTCGGCAACGGTTCCGGGGTCAACGGCTCGGAAATGGCCGTGGCGCATTCGACCGACGGCGGCAAAACCTATCCAACCGTCACCTTTTTTTCCTACGAGGGCGGCAGCAATCACTTCAACGATAAACCGATGATCACGACCGATACGAACACCGCGAGCCCCAACCGCGACAATGTTTATATCGCATGGGACGCCGCCACCGGTGGCTCAATCAGCGGCGGCCTGCGCGTGGCCACGTCTCGCGATCATGGCGCTTCGTTTACGGTCACACGCGCGGACGATCCGAAAGGCCAGGGTCGCGCGATTGGAGCATCGCCGGCGGTCGGTCCGGACGGGACTCTTTTCTTGGCCTGGAATGATTACGGCGCCAACACCATTGCTTTCAACTCCTCCACCGATGGAGGCACCAGCTGGGCGAAGCAGAGCGTCATCGCGCCCAAG
>JBEEGU010000154.1:0-3149 GCA_041167025.1 Verrucomicrobiota bacterium | reverse complement strand
GTTCGTCAATGGCTGGAATGAATCGAGCCTGGAGAAATATTTTATCAGTCCGAATCCTCTCTATACAACGCAGATATTCATTCCGAAAATGAACGCTGACCAGGGACCGCTTGCTTTCGGGTTGGGCGGACGCGTGCAACCGAAAATGTGGGTTGTGCATTACAAGGGCAATGTGGTTCCAACCGAAAGCGGAACGTTCCGATTTGTTGGGATGGCGGATGACATTCTGGTGGTTCGCTTCAACGGAAGGGTGGTGCTCGATTGCGGCTCGACCAATCCGACGGGACACGCGCCGCAAAGTTTCTACGCCAGTGCTGGATTGCAACTCGATGCCAAGATGGGCTGGTATAAAGGTCTTGGCCGGGGTGATCCGGTGCAGGTTAACGCCGGAGAAAGTTATCCACTGGAAGTGTTGATCGGGGAATGGCCCGGCGGCGATTTCAAGGCCTGGCTTTTGATCGAGAAAGACGGCGTGCAATACGAGAAAGACAGCAAGGGCAATCCGATTCTTCCTATTTTCAAGCTGGCCGCGGGCGATGTCACCCGCGCCGGCGGCGAAGCGCCGGTCTTTGCCAAGAATGGTCCGGTGTGGAAAGCGGAGAAAGCGAAGGATTCAGGTTCGGTGTCATTAAAGCCGTAGGAACCCGCAGCGTTGCGCGAGATAGCAGTTTCATCGAGCCTCATGTTTCAGGTAGGGACGTTTGACTCGTTCGCTCCCGCTCTCTCGCCCTTTCGGGCTGCCCGCCTATGTCGCTTGGCTCCCGCCGCCTCTATTCTCCGAAACGTCCGGATCGCATTTACCCGTGTGCGCCCGGACGGCTCGGAGAGCCGTCCCAACCTGATCAGCGGCGAATGAGATCTGCCGAGGTGGATCGGCCGCTCCGCGGGCGATGTTAGAATAACGCGCCGTTAGGCGCGCAATAATGCCGCTTACCGCCACCACGGATCCGCGTATTGTGGCTGATAGCGTGGATCCAGTCCCGGATCATATCCCCGCCCCATCCGTGGATCGATCGGTCCGCCAAACCAGGGCCTGCGGCGAACAGGTTGGGAACCATATTGATAATAATCGCGAGTCCGAGGCGTTCGTCCGAACACATGCACCGGTGTTCCGACCTCCACTTGATTAAAGAACGCAATCGCCAGCTCTTCAGGCATTCGCACACAACCATGCGATGCCGCGTACCCCGGCAGATATCCGGCGTGCATTCCCGTGGCGCCATGGAATCGCATGAAATAACGCATCGGAGCCGGTATGAATTTGCCTCCGTGCGGAACTTTCATGTCAGCATCGGCATCGGTCACAATAGTGTTGCCCCGCGCATCCACAATCCTTCCGTACATGCTCGAGAAATGATTGCGTTCTTTTTCGATGACCTTGAAATCACCGGTCTCGGTGAGATGACCATACCGGCCGCTTGAGATCGGGCTTTGCATCACAAGTTGCCGACCCCGAATCAAGTAAGCCGTCTGCTGCTGCAGATCGAGTTCCACCGAATACGTGCTTTCGCCAAACAAAAGTCTGACGGACAATACTAAGATTACCCAAACCCCGAAAACCCTTCTCACAACTACTTCAACCCGCCGCCACGGAAAAAGTCTCAGATCAAAATTCTGTTTGTAGGGTCCCTGACCGTCGCACGTTCCGAACACAAAAAGTTGCAGGCTCGGAGGAGCCCCGCCGATTTCTGCGATATCTCAGCGGCAAATATCGCTTCAAGCCGATTAATGGGACGGCTCGGAGCGCCGTCCCTACCTACACCGCAATCGGCGCTTTGATCGATGGATGCGGGTCGTAATTTAGCAGCTCGAAGTCTTCGAACTTAAAATCATCGATGTTCTTAACTGAGGGGTTCAAACGCATCCGCGGTAATGGACGGCACTGACGGGAAAGCTGTTCACGCGCTTGATCGATATGGTTCTGATACAAATGCAGATCACCGAATGTGTGCACGAAATCTCCCGGCCGCAGACCGGTGACTTGCGCGACCATCAGTGTCAGTAGCGCATACGAAGCGATGTTAAACGGCACCCCGAGGAATAGATCGGCGCTGCGCTGATACAATTGGCAGCTCAGCTCGTCGTTCTGGACGTGGAACTGAAAAAGCACGTGACACGGCGGAAGGGCCATTTTGTCGATCTCGGCTGGATTCCAAGCGCTGACGATCAAGCGCCGGCTGTCCGGCGTGGTTTTGATTTGGTCAATGACGCGTTTGATCTGATCGACCCGCACCCCATTTTCGCCACGCCAGTCGCGCCACTGGGCACCATAAACCCGGCCAAGATTTCCGTCTTCGTTAGCCCATTCGTTCCAAATACTTACCCCATGCTCATTCAGATAACGCACGTTGGTGTCGCCTCGCAGAAACCAGAGCAACTCGTAAATGATCGACTTGAGGTGAAGTTTTTTCGTCGTCAGAAGCGGGAATGTATCGCGCAAGTCGAAGCGTGCTTGCGCGCCGAAAATCGAGATCGTTCCGACCCCGGTCCGGTCGGTGCGTGGCTCCCCGTTTTCCAAAACAAGCCGGAGTAAGTCGTGGTATTCGCGCACGCGCTAACGTACTGCGAGCGGCTTAATGCGAAAACAAAATTTATTGGAGTTTCGATCGCATGTGAGTTTTGTGGCGGCGGTCTCGGACCGTCGCATGAGGCGAGTGTTAGAATGGCGGCGCCGCCGCAATCATTTAGCATCGCCCGCGGAGCGGCCGATCCACCTTATCGTTAGCTCCCATCGCACGGGAAGCGACGACGCATCGAATTAAGTTTACTTGGTGTCGCGCAACTCGCCCTCAAGCTGCTGACGACGCTCCTCTAGCATTTGCAGGCGCAGCTGCCAGCGATGGAGTTGGATGCTGTGCTGGTTGATATAGCCGGTGATCTCCGTTCGCTGCGATTCGTTTTCCTTAAGTTGGCGACTTAATTCGCCTAACCGTGAATCTCCTTCTTTTGCCAGGCTGGCAATGGACGGAATATTCGGGACGACGGTCGGTTTACCGCAGCGCTGACAAGGCAACTTCATTCCGGCCGCAGCCACGTCGACGACAAGCGGTGAGGCGCAATGAGTGCAGGCAAAAGTAATATCGCCCGGCGAGGCAGTAGCGTTCGACACGGTATTTTCCACAGGTTGCATGAAGCAAATGATATACCTA
>JBEEGU010000153.1:0-4432 GCA_041167025.1 Verrucomicrobiota bacterium | reverse complement strand
ACCTGGGCGAAACCTATGCCCTCCCCATCACCTCAACGGACTACAGATAGGTGGATCGGCCGCTCCGTCGGGCGATGCTAAACGACCGCCGAAAGCGCATTGTTCATTAACGAATTCGTCGGTTCATCCGCACCGCGGCTTAATCCGACGCAGTATTCCAAGGAGCGGCGGTCTCCAGACCGCCGATTTAATTAATTCGGCGGCTGGGAAGCCGCCGCTCCTTGGGGTTCTGTATCCAGACGTCGCTTGCGCGCCATGTGATCTCGCCGTTGAGCTATAACTGGAGCGGCTGCTCCGTCTGGCGATGTAAGTATGTGAGTATGGGGCCACAACCGCTTTTTTGACACAGCTCACTTTAGAGGCCAAACGTCCTTGCCGGCGGTTGACAGCGCGACCTAGCGCCACTAATTTCCGTGCCCTTTCCCTGCGATGAAGACGTTCTCTGCCAAAGCCAACGAAGTCCCCCGCCAATGGTGGATTATTGATGCTAAGGACCAAATCCTCGGCGACGTCGCGGTTACCGCTGCGAATCTCCTCCGTGGGAAGCAAAAGCCCATCTTTACTCCGCACGTCGATACGGGCGATTTCGTCGTTGTAATTAATGCCGAAAAGGTGCGGATGAGCGGTCGGAAGGAAGATCTTAAAACCTTCATGAGTTTTTCTGGATTTGTCGGCGGACACAAGTCGGAGAACGTGAAGGCTCGGCGAGCGCGGCACCCTGAGCTCTTAATTGAACGCGCGGTTCGGGGCATGATCCCGCATAACCGCCTCGGGCGCGCTGTTTATCGAAAATTGAAAGTTTACCGAGGCGACGCGCATCCCCATACCGCGCAGCGGCCGCAGACGGTCACCTTTTCCTAAGACATCCACATGGCACAAACGCAGGAATTTATCGCTACGGGTCGCCGCAAAACGTCGGTCGCGCGCATTCGCATGGTGCCGGGCAGCGGCAAGATCGACATCAACGGACGCAGTTTCGAAGATTATTTTCCGACGACCCCATTGCAAAACGTCGTCTTGCAGCCGTTACAGGCCGCGAAATTAGTAAACGCTTACGATTTGTCCATAAACGCCACGGGCGGTGGCGCGACGGGTCAGGCCGGCGCAGCGCGGCTTGCCATTTCCCGCGCTCTCTTGCAGGTGGACGCCAATTTGCGCGGTCAACTCAAAGCGGATGGCCTTCTTCGCCGTGATCCGCGGATGAAAGAGCGAAAGAAATCCGGGCAACCTGGCGCGCGCAAACGTTTCCAATTCTCGAAACGCTAACCTAGGAGGGAGCCGCGCTGCCCGCCGAGCCGTCGCCTCGGTGTAGACTGGTTGTGTCCCGACCCCACGGGCGAGCGCGCGCTGCACTCAGAATTAGCGCTTCGGCTTCGCTGGACTTGTGCCCTTTGCCGCGGTGGGAGCCGCGGGCTGCGGACGCGCTAACATCGGAGGCGCATTCATACCGGGTGCCGCGTTCGATCCACCCGCCGGTGCCGCTGACGCGCTTGGTTTGAGGGTGCGCAATTCGCGCATCGCCTCGCCCGCCCAAATGCTTTCGCGATATTGGGTCAGAACCGTCTCGCAAATATGCCGAGCGGCATCATCCTGGGTTTTCGACTTCAGGATTCGAATTTGCGAAATTAATGCCACCGGCGCCTCGAAACTTTTAGGGTAATCTGCCGCGACGCGTTGATAAGTCGCGAGCGCCTCATCCACTTTTCCCATGGACTCGAGATTGGCGGCAATGGCCATCCGAGCTGTGGGGATGAGTTCATGCTTCGGATATTTATCGATCAGCTTCTGCAAAGTCGCGTTTGAATCGGCAAATTTGCGATCGGTCCTTAGCGTCTCCGCCAAGAACAGATGGGCAGTTGCCCCCGCCTGCGTGTTTGGGTAACGAGCAATGACTTGCTCATAGCTCTGCGCATTCTTCGCGCTCCCGAGCAATTCCGCGGCGGATGCCTGTTGCCGTTCCGAATAAAATCGATAACCGGCGAAACCGACAATGACGAGAATAACAACGAGAATCGCCGCCAGAATGTGCCCGCGGTACTTGAACCAGAATAGGTGCGCTTCGAGCGCGGGATCCAGGGCTGAAGGCGAAGCTGATGGCATAAACTCAATGTCTCCCAGGCAATGGAACCGGGCGAGCGTGGTCATATGCCACGCGAAGGTTTTTTGCGCAAGCGCAAGAAGACCGGGAGCGATAGCGCACACGATCATATTTTCATGAAACCTGACGAACCCACTCCGGCCATGCAGAACCCGGAAAAGGATCCGGAAGAATGGACGACGGGCGACGAACCTATGACCGGCCCGCAGCGATCCTATCTGCAAACGCTGTGCCGAGAGGCAGGCGAAGAGCTTGATCCAAACCTGACCAAAGCGGCCGCATCGAAAAAAATCGACGAACTGCAATCCAAGACGGGGCGCGGCAAAAAGTGACGATCCTGTAGGCGAAGTGTCGCTTTCCCGGGGAGCTAACAGAGAGTCCCCTGCAGATTGGCGCCGGAATTTAGGCGCTCAATTGGTTAGATCCGACGGCGCGCTGGTTTTCGCGCGGCGCGCAGTTTGATCTTGGTTGAAGGCCGCACATCGGCCTTCAGATAATCGCGCATCAAGTTCAGCGCATCACGGTTCTCTTTCGCGGTGTTCGAGACAGTGCAATCCGAAGGCACGACCAGCTTATAATCGCGCATGTAAGCGTCATTCGCAGTGAATAGAACACAATAATTTCCGGCGATACCCGTGATGATGAGGCGTTCAGCCCCAAGATAGCGAAGCAGGGTCTCCAGGGTTGAGGAGAAAAATCCGGAATGCTTTGGTTTGAGGACGAAATAATCGTCTTCGTCCGGTCGCAACCGCTCGACAATTTCCTTCGCCTTGCCCTTGCGACTGTGCCCGACAAGCGAATGCAGGTCCGAGCGCCACCGGCCGAAATTGTCGTTAACGTAAACTACCGGAATACCCCCTTTCTTTAGCCGTTGTTTTAACTTCGCGAGGTTGCGCGCCATCGCCGGCGCGTAGCGCATAAGCTGCTTCGCTTCCGGGAAATTGAGGTCGTTAATGACGTCCACGATCAGGAGCACGGTGTCGCTCTTATCGGGCGCGCTGCCATGCAGATCGGAATTGCGCGCGGGCATGACGCTACTGTAGAGGCCGCAGTCTCACCGGCAAACTGGTTGTCCGGCGCCAGAGCGGATGACAGCCTCTGCAGAATTTCTTAATCGCCTGAAGGGTCAGCGTTTTTTCTTGCCGCCGCCTTTGGATTTCCGGCCTCCCTTGAGACCGCCCTTACGCGAGCTCGCTTTGCTGCTCTTCTTTCCGCGGCCGCTCCCACTTTTCTTACCGCCTTTATCCGATTTGTTGACCGTTGCCCACGCGCGCTTCTCCGCTTGTTTCTTGGAAACACCCCGCTTCTCGTAGCCTTCTTCGATGTGTTCGGCCTTACGCTTCTGTTTCGACGTGTAACTTTTCTTGCTTCCTCTAGCCATTATTTTCCTCCATTTCTAAGAATAACGCAGCCGGCCGCAGATTTGGACTTATCGAGCCACAGCTGGATACACGCGGCACGCATCTCCCCGGCGAACCTCTATTGCCATGAACGCGTTTTACGATTTCATCAGTCCAATTCTGGGTTTAGGCGTCGAACCAAAAGATCTGACATTCCTTCAGATTTCGTTCCGCGGGATCATCGTCTTCGTCGCCACTCTCGCTATGATCCGGTTGGGCCATAAACGTTCACTCGCGCGGAAGACAGCTTTCGATGCGGTTCTGATTGTCATCCTTGCATCCGTTCTTTCTCGCGCGATCAACGGAAGCGCAGCCTTTTTCGCAACCCTCGGAGGAGGTTTCGTCATCGTCCTGGTTCACCGTCTGTTGGCTTTGATCGCATACTATTCCCACGGTTTCGGGGTCCTGATTAAGGGTCGTCCGGATTTAATTATCGACGATGGCGATCTTGTTCTCAGTTCGATGCGGCGCAATCACATTTCCCGGCACGATGTCGAAGAAGATTTACGTCTGGACGCAAAGACTGAAGAGCTCGCAGACATCAAAATCGGCTACGTCGAACGCAGCGGCGACATCAGCTTCATCGAGAAAGAAAAATAATTGGTATGGAGGAGTGCGACGTTCGCATATTCTCCCCTGATCTTTTCTGATTTCGACATTGGACGTTGAGCGTTGAGCGTTGGACGTTTGCTTCGGTGATCTCTCACGACAAGCTCTTCACACCCGGCCCGGTGGAAGTTTCGCCCAAAACGCTGGCGGCATTTTCGCGCCCGATGATCGGACATCGCGGCGAAGCGTTCAAAAACCTATACCGCGATATTCACCCGAAGCTGCAAAGCTTATTCGGCACGAGACAGCCGGTCTTTCTCTCAAGCTCATCGGCCTGGGGTGTAATGGAGGCTTCAATTCGCAATTTGACCCATCGTAATGTGCT
>JBEEGU010000152.1:0-4144 GCA_041167025.1 Verrucomicrobiota bacterium | reverse complement strand
TGAAGGTGCCGCCGACTTTCGCCTCCGAGTGGTGGACTTTACCGGTGAATCCGTTCGGCGGAAGCCATTTGGCCTTGGCATCCGCGTCCAAAAACGCCCGGTAGATCTTTTCGGGCGTGGCGCGAATGATACGATGAAGACGGATGGTGTTGGTGGACATGATGACTACTCCTTTCGATTCGCGTTGCGCGCAACTTCGCCAAAACTCGGAAGCGTCGACGTCGATAATGGGCTCCTTCTACGCATCATAAACCGCTTACGATGTAGCCGTTCATTCGTTCGTTCCTACGAACTCGCCTGCTACCCTCGCGGACCTGATCGTCAATCGCGCTCGCTCCCGCCGGCCCGATTCAGATGCAAGATCGACAATCGCGTTTCACCGCCTTTTTGTGCGTATGCGATAATCGCTCCCATCAGTGAACGGTGTTATCAAAAACAGGCCCCGATCAGCGGTTCCTGTCGTGGGCAGCTCCTGACGTTGCTGGGCGACTAGGACGATGGGGTACTCTGCAGGAGCTCGAGCGCGTGCCAACGCGCATAGAGTTGCGCAACTTTGTCGCGCGCTGTTTTCAGTTGAGTCTCCAAATCGAAGATCTCCGCGCGCGGTTTCGCGTAAAAATCCGACGCGGCAAATGTCGCCTCCAGATCCGATACCGCGTTTTCTGCTGCGAGAATGCTCGCCTCCATCGATTCCCATTCGCGCTCCTCTTTCCACTTAAGTTTTCCCGGTTTGTCTTTGCCTTTCTTTTGCTCGGCAGTCGCCCCGGCCGGCGCGGAGTGTGAATCGCGTTTCGAGCCGGCTGCGTCGTGTTTCTCCAGGTAGTAATCGTAGTTGCCAACGCTGTAAGCCACGCGGCCGTCGCCTTCGAAAGCGAGAATCGAGGTGCAAACACGATTCAGGAAATAGCGATCGTGACTGACCACGATGACGCAACCACCAAAGGCGACAAGTGCTTCCTCGAGCAACCGCAACGTTCCGAGATCAAGATCGTTCGTCGGTTCGTCCAACATGAGCACGTTACCGCCCCGCTTCAGGATTTTAGCCAGCAGCACCCGGCTTCGCTCGCCGCCGCTGAGTTGCGAGATCTTGGTGTTGATGCGCTCTTCGCTGAAAAGAAACCTTCTCAGATAAGCGCGCAACGTAATGCTCTGATCGCCGAGAGTGACGGTTTCTCCCCCAGTCCCAACTTCTTCCCAAACGGTTTTCGCATCGTCGAGGAGGAGCCGGTTTTGATCGACGTAATTGATTTCGGTGCGCGCGCCGATCTCCACTTCACCGGTGGCCACGGGCAGTTCCTGCAGAATGACTCTAAGAAGCGACGATTTGCCGAGTCCGTTGCGGCCGACTACACCAAGGCGTTCACCGGCCACGAGATTGAGGTTCACGTCTTCAAAAAGCGTGCGGCCGTCCAGTTCTACGCTCACGTCGCGCAATTCAATGATGCGATTCGCGAGCTTCGGCGGCGTCGGGATAATTAACTCAACGTCCAGCTCTGCCTCGGGCGCTTCCTGCGCCGCCATCTCAAAATAGCGCTCCACGCGGTCAACCGATTTCGTCCGGCGCGCCCGAGGCGCTTTTCTCACCCATTGCAATTCCCGTTTCAAAAACTTCTGCCGTTTATGTTCCTGCATTTCTTCCACCGCTTTTCGCTGTACACGCGCCAGTAAATAATCGGTGTAGTTGCCGTCGTAGCTGACAAACTGGCCGCGCGACAGCTCGATAATCCGGGTCGCGACTCGATCGAGAAAATATCGATCGTGGGTCACGAACAAACAGGTGCCGGCATAACGCGCGAGAAAATCCTCCAGCCATTCGATCGAGCCGGTATCGAGATGGTTGGTCGGTTCGTCGAGAATCAGAAAATCGGGACGCGCTAGAAGCGCCCGGCAAAGCGCGACTCGGCGTTTTTCACCGCCGGAAAGCGTGCCCACGATGCGATCGGATTCCGGCGCGTGCAGATTGGTGATGAGCGACTTGATCCGATGTTCCAAATTCCAACCGTCGGCCTGAATGATTTGGTCGAGAAGTATTGCGCTGAGCGGGCTGTCGCCCGGGACGCGTTCATATTCGGCAATGAGATCGAGAATCCGCTGCGCTCCGCTGAGAATGTTCGCATGGACCGTAGCCGCATCGTCGAGACCGGATACTTGTGGCATGTAACCGATGACAAGATCACGCCGGGGTGTGAATTCACCCGAATCAGCGTGCGCCACACCCGCCGCGATCTGCAGAAACGTCGATTTGCCGGAGCCGTTGCGGCCGACGAGCCCGATATGTTCGCCGTCGGTGAAGGCAATCGTCGCGCCGTCGAGCACGACTTGGGTGCCGTATTTGACGGAAAGGTTGTTCGCGCTCGCGATGACTGCGCCTGGGGTTTCTGCCATGGGAACCTCGAACGTCGAGCGTCCAACCCGCCTGCGCAAGGCTACTCCGAAAGTGTTCGCGAGCAGAAGGCGTGGCAGGCGAGCTCGTCCCACGGCTAGCATCAGTGCGTGGCAGGTTAGCGGCTACGCCGATGAGCTTCGCATCGCGCTCGGAGATCACGATCCACCTTTCTTCCCATCCGCACGGATGTCCTAGCAACTTTCGGAAGGCGGCCGCGCGGGCGGCACCGGACATCCAATCAAAGAGCGCGGGCCTTGTGCTAATTAATTCAGCGCTTCTTGCTGCGGCAATGTAGCGGTGGTTGTCTCAACCACCGAACCACTGGGACAGGTGCTTGGCACAAGCACCTCTACAATTGCAGCAGGAACGAGCTTCACTATTTGTGCATGGCATCGTTGAATTGCTGAAAGAACTGGTCGTATTTTTCCTGACCGCCTTCGGCAGCGAATCGCAACGGAAGCACTTTTTTAACGCAAACTTCTTTGACGTCGGGCTGGCCTTTTAGGATAGACATGACTTCATCGATGAATTCACCGAGCGGCATTGCATTGGGATCGCTGGCTTGCTGGTCGCCCATCAACCTGGTCTGAACATAGGGCGGGATCAGTTCGATGACTTCGATGTGCGTCGCCTTAAGCTGGTAACGAAGCGATTGGGTATAAGAATGGATGGCGGCTTTCGTAGCGCAATAAGTAGGCGTCATCGCCAATGGCACAAACGCGAGACCGGAAGAAACATTCATAATCGTCGCGCGTGGTTGTCTTCGGAGCGACGGCAACAAACCGGCGGTGAGCCGGATCGGACCGAGCAAGTTGGTCGTGACAGTCCTCTCCGCCGTCCTCACCTCCTCCGGTTTCTCCAATAAGTTTTCGGGTTGCATGATGCCAGCATTGTTGATCAGCACATTAAGCGACGGGTAATCCTTCGTTACCTGCGTAGCGAACGACTGGATGTTCTTCGGATCGGAAACGTCGAGAGTGGCGGATTTCATCCCGGGATTAGCCGTGGTCGTTTCGTCGAGCGTTTGTTGTTTGCGGCCGGAAATGATGACTTGGTTGCCGAGACGATGGAAAGCTTCGGCTAGTGCGCGTCCGATGCCTGAGCCGCCGCCGGTGATAAGGATGGTATTGTCAGTGGTTTTCATGATTGTGTGAAATGCTTAGCCCCCACCGGGGTTGGGAACAAGCTACCGCGATCCGGAACCTTCATCTGATTTCGTCCGCTGGCGTCCACAATATATCGTAAGCGGCTTACGATGCATCATTGTCTTCGGGGGCACCGCTGGATGGTTACATAAATGCGATCCACCTGCTGCGGCGCCAGGGCCCGGGAGCTGTCGACAGAAGTCAGTGCGTAGACGGGTTCCGGTTTGTCCCTTCCGGCATTTCGATTTTGCAGGGGTCTTGTGCGAAATCGATTAGTTTGGAAAGTAAGGAGCATGGAAATCGATGAACCACCGCCGCTGGACAATCTCATCTTTGGCGAAATCCAGGTCCTCCTCGCTGAGAAACGAACTGCACTCTCTTCGTTGCGGACCGGGATTGCCATCTTCGCTCTGCCGCTGTCGGTCCTCAGTGTCCTCATCGCCACGTCGCATTATTACAATTTCGCGACCGTGATGCCTTTGTTGGTGCCGCTGCTCTTACTAAACCTCGGTCTGGTCGTGCTTGGTTCCTGGCTGATCTACCATTCTATCCGCCGGCTCCATCGATACGATCGACTGATCCGAGCGCTTACTAAGAAATACAAATCGATCGC
>JBEEGU010000151.1:0-8103 GCA_041167025.1 Verrucomicrobiota bacterium | reverse complement strand
GAAGCTACGACGCACCGAGGAAAGTCCTTCCCACAATGAAAACTGGAAAAAAAAACGCCGGCCCGCAGGCCGGCGTTTCGGCAATTTTGTGATCGGCAGGGATCAACGATCGTCATCATCGTGATGATGACGATGCTCATCATGGCGATCATCGTGACGCTCTGCTTCATGGCGGCGGTGTTCGCCGCGAATGTAATGACCGTGAATCCAGCGACCGTCAAACGCCCGGTGCCCTGGCACCCAAACCATTTCCCAATCGCCCGCCCAGTAACGCGGCCCATGACTATAGTAAGGCTGGTCGCCCACATGGATGACGAGATCCGCTCGGCCAGCGGTCGGAAGTAGAACGCTCGCGGCCACGAGGGCTGCGAGGAGTAGTTTGTTTTTCATCATAATACTATTGATTCGTAAGTTGATTCCGCAGCGCGCGGATTTTTTTACGCGGACATCAATTCAAACCGCGAGCCGGATCTAATTGCCGACAAGGTTCCAAAATACAATTTTGCCGCTGAGATCGGTGGCAATGCAGATCGTCGCGAACGCGCGATAACGGCCGAGGAGGGAGAGGCAAAGGAAGCTCAAACCCGTAACGCTTTCGGTGCTGTCCCTCAACCGGGCGAGCACCCAACCTCCAACCTTCAACCTTCAACCTTCAACGTTTCAACGCTGAAGGGAGCAGAAGAGCAAGCGGCCGACATCAACAATCCCTCGCCCTCTCACCTACAGGCCGTTCACGAGCACGCGGTAAAATTTTTATCGTTCCAGTTCGGCGGCTAGCACGTTTTCCGGGATCCGCAGCCGTTACGCAAACCTCGGCGACAAACTTTCAATTGAAGAGGAGGGAAGGCTGATATCCAGCATCCAGCATCCAGCATCCAGCATCCAGCATCCAGCATCCAATCGCCAAGAACCGCTTCGGCTAGCCGCATTTGTGACTGTCGCCGCCTTTTACGAATGCGGGGGCAAAAGAGCGTCGGCTACAAAAGGCACCGTCCGGCTAATTTTTTGAGGTGCATAACCATTGCCTAACCGGTTACGCTATCGAAAACGAAAGTTAAAATATGAAAATGAATATTGTCCTCGCGATCGCTCTTGGTCTCATTCTTGTCCCAGTCTCCCGCGCATCCGCTGCAGATCGGCTCGGAGCGTCGGAACAGGAGATGGAACGACTGAAACAGCTGAACCAAAGCAAAACGGTAGTGTCGCAAAGTGACGATGAGCTGAAAAAGATGATGGTCGGGAAATGGACGACCGGGCGGCATGAATATATCTACAACGCGAACGGAACGTGGCAGATGTTGCCGCTCGATATCAGCACTACTCATGGCACATGGCGCATCCAAAATCATCAGTTGATCGAGGATATGAGCGGTGCGCGCACCTTCATTGAAGCAAAACCAAAACAGCTGGTGCTCAGGAACGAACAGGGACCGTATCCGTACCGTTATGTGAAAATTCAGTAGCGCGAGCTGCGGACAGACAGGAGGAGCAAACGCTCAACGCTCAACGTCCAACGTCCAACGCTCAACGCTCAACGCTCAACGTCCAATGAAGAGGCGGAATTAGCCGACTTAGCTCAACTCTCAACTAACCCACCACCTACCTCGTGATTGCCTGTTCGGAGCATAAAGGCTAAAACCGAGAGGCCCATGGCACACGACGTTTTCATTTCGCATTCGTCCGTCGACAAAGCGATAGCGGACGCTGTTTGCGCTGCGCTGGAGAACGCTGGCATACGCTGCTGGATCGCGCCGCGCGACGTGCAACCGGGGCGCTCCTTTGCCGGCGAAATCACGCGCGCGATTCAACACAGCAGAGTGATGGCGCTCATCTTCTCCGCGAATTCCAATGCATCCGAGCAAATACTCCGCGAAGTGCAACTGGCGGCTAACGCCCGCCTCCATATCGTGCAATTTCGCATTGAACAAGTCGTTCCCAATGACGACTTAGAATATTATCTTAGCGCGCACTGGTTGGACGCGCTGACACCACCGCTCGAGAACCATCTAGCGCGCCTCGTCACATCAATCAAGGCTCTGCTCGAACTGGCGCAACTGTCCGCGAGTCCAGCCAAAGCAGCGACAACACCTCCACCAGTTGCATCTCCTCTGCCGACGTCTCCCGTCCCGCCATCAACGGAAGCTCTTGTTGCACCGGCCAGACCGGAACAGGCCGATCCAGCTTCTTTCAAAGGAAAGAAATTACCTACCTGGTTGCGGATCGGCGCCGCAGCGGTGGTTCTCATTGGCCTGTTCATTTTCTTTCTAACGTTTCTCCGGCGCGACCGAGGTTCTGATGCGACCAAGGGCGCTGATCCTGCCACCGGTTCTCGGGCGTCTCTGGCGCAGCAGTCTGGATCAACAAACGAGAATTCGACTGATCCGGTCGCTTCAGCACCACCAGCCAGCCGCACGACGACGGATCGCAACCGAAAAGGTCGCGCGGCCGTGGCCGGCCCATCGTCTTTCGCGTTCGTGAATATGAATCGAATCTTTAAGGAGTACCACAAGACAAGCGACGCCGAAAGGCAGATCAACGAGGCGAAAAATCGCGCAAAAGTAGAGTACGATCAGAGGGCCGAAGCCTACAAGAACAAGCTGAACGAGGTCAACGCGCTGAGCGGGAGCGGACGGGAACGCGGGATTGAAGAAATCAAAACGATGGAAAAAGAAATCAACGATTTTCGTCAGACCCGGGAAAAGGAGCTGCAGACACAAGCGGTGCGGTTACGGGAAGAAATTGTGCGCGAAATCACGGCTACGGTTGGCGAACTGAATCGCGCGGGCGCGAACCTGATCATCGATTCGAGCGGCCAGAGCCTGAATGGCGTTGGATTTGTGCTATTCGCGCCACGCGACGCGGACATGAGTGATCGAGTGATTACGGCGTTGAACGGCGGCACGGGCAAAGCGTTCACCCCGAAGCGAAGCGTTCTCATCGCGCAGGTCAATATGAATGACGTTTTCAAAAACTATCACAAGACCAAGACCGCCGAAGCTCAGATCAACGAGGCGAAACATGCGGCCAAGGTTGAATACGACGACAGGGCGGACGCCTACAAAAAGGCGATCGACGATGTCAATCACACACCACAAGGCCGGGCTCACGACGATAAACTTGCGACCATCAAAAACATGGAGCGCGAGATCAAAACTTTCAGGGCGGATCGCGAGAAACAATTACAGGATCAGGCTACCAGGCTGCGGAACGGAATCGTCAAGGAGATCGAAGATTTCATCGATGAACACTTCGTTAAAGGCCAAGGCCGATTGGTATTTGATAACAGCGGACAGAGTTTAACCAACACACCACTGATGGTGTGCAGCGATTTGCCAAATCTTACCGATGCGATCATTTCCGGCCTGAACGATGGTCGCGCCTCCGATATTGCCTTCGGTTCCTCAGACAAATTACGCTTTGGGTTGGTCGATTTGAAGCGGGTGTTCAAAGCCTTGCCCGACGCAAGGGCCGCGGAGAATGAGATCAATACCGCGAAAGAGAAAGCGAATACCGAGTTAGGCGGGCACGCGGATACGGCGGCTCGCGCGGCAAAGGACAAGGAACTGGAAGCGCAAGCAACCGAAAAACGGCGACCTGTCACGAACCGTATCGTGGCGGACGCAACGACGGTGGCCAAGAATCGCGGATTACATGTCTTGCTGGAGTATTCCGGGATGAGCCTGAACGGCGTGCCGCTCGTGATACAGAGTCGCGAGGTTGTTGATGTGACTGACGAAGTGATCGAGGACTTGGGAGGAACAGACTAGCGAAAATTTGAAGCAAACGCTGAAGCGGTTCCTCTAGTCGGCGGAAGTGGAGAGGAAAAGCATTCCGCTACGGAGCGTTGAGTAACGACTGGCATAAAAACAGAGGACAAACCCTCATGAAGCATTTAATCATTTTCCTGGTAGCGATTCTGATCGGGCCGAGCCTGGCGCTCGCCAATCTCGGCGATGACGACGATGCCATCGAGAGGGTTTATGGCAATCTCGTCCAACGACATTTGCTCGATGATGGAACCGTAACCACTCTTTATCATAAGGATCGGTACCTTTACTTCGTTGTGTTCAATAAGGGCCGTAGCGTCCTTGAAAAGTATTCCCGGACGGACGGTCACGAACTTTCTCGCAAAGAAATTGCCCGATTCCTCAAAGCCAATTCCGCCCGCGGGACGTGGACACAGCGGGAAACGCCAAAAGGAGGCGGATTCGAACGAAGCGATCATAAAGCGGAGGCGACATCTAGCGAGATCGATGGCCGGCCGGCGTTCGTGATAAAAGCCCTGAACAAAAAGTAGATTTAACAAGGAGACAAGCGGCAAGCACTCAACCCCGAAAGCATTCGGGGCTGTCCAGCAGAGGTCGCACGCTGAGGTCCCTCCACATTGGAGGAGAAGCGTGCGCTCATTGCTGAAGCGAATAGTAGAGATCTCTCGACTACGCTCGAGATGACAAAAAAGAGATTAGGGATTGCGCGCTGCGCTAATGCTCCGTCATACTCATCGCTCGTTCGTGGCCGGAGGGGGTACCGTGCATATCTTAGACACAATTATTCGTCGCCAGAAGCCGGCTCGAGCAAAACGTCGCGCGGAAGTTCTGGTGGAGCAGCCAGCTGATCTTCGGGAATTGCCCGCATATGGGCTGACCGAAGCCGCACATTATCTGAGAGTTCCGCTCGCGACGCTCCGTTCTTGGGTGGGGGGCCGCAGATATCCGACGGAGGCTGGTCGGAAATCCTTCAAGCCGATCATCACACTGCCGGATCGTTGCCTTCGATCTTTGTCGTTTATGAATCTGATCGAAGCGCATGTTCTGCATGCGGTCCAGGCAGAGCATCACTTTCCGAGGATTCCCCTGCCCCGAGCTCATTCCGCGCTGGACTATGTCCGGGAACAATTTAATTCGAAGCACCCGCTGGCGGAGAAGCGGTTTGGCAGTGACGGCTTGAAAGTTTTCGTGGCGCGTTTCCAAGGGGTGATTCCGGCGCCGGAGTCACGTCAGGCAGCGATCCGTGAACGGATCCAGGCTTATCTTGATCGAATTGAATATGACGCGAATGGAGTCGCTCTGCTTCTGTATCCATTCACAAATGAAGGTCTCGATCAACCGAAAAACCTTGTCATCGATCCTTTCATTTCCTTTGGTCGCCCGACGATCAGAGGTACCGGAGTGAGCACGCGTATCATTGCCGCACGTCACGAAGCGGGCGATTCTGTAACGGACCTAACGGAGGATTATGGCTGTAAACAAGCACAAATCGAGGAAGCGATCCGTTGCGAACGCCTCCTCGCCAGCTGACGCACTGGTTTTTTTTACGGACGCGGACCTCGGCCGGCGAATCGTCCCTGAGGCTCTGCGGGCGGCGGGCGAAGAAGTGAAAGTGCATGACGAACTTTTTTCGCCCGGGATGGGCGATCGGGTGTGGCTAGGAGTAGCAGGCGAAAAGCAGCGGATTGTTCTCACCCAAGATTCCAGGATCCGTTACCATCGAAGTACCACGGTGGAGCTGCTGGCGGCAGGCGTACGCGCTTTCGCGCTGGTCGGCAGAAACCTAACCGGCAAAGAAATGGGTAGTATCTTTGTCAAGGCTCTACCCGAGATAAAAGCGCTTTGTCAGACGAAATCGGCGCCCTTTATCGCGCATGTTTACTCCGATGGAAGAGTGCTGCTAAAAGCAGGGAGTAGAGGAGGCAAAATCCATCGCTGAGATTTGCGAGCGACGAAGAGCCGTCTTGAAGCAAATGTGACTCCGCTCAGGGCAGGCTCAATCAACGCGAACATCCCGCATCCCCATTTAGGAGCCAGGAATTCTGACATCATCCATCAACCATCAACGCTATGGCGTGGGCGTAGGTGTGGCGATCGGAGTCGGAGTCGCGGTGGGAGTGGGCGTCGCTGATGCTAAGTCACCATCGCGTACTTTTCGATAACTGATGGTGAGGGTTGCTCCGGGAACGGGCGCGATGGTTACTGTCGCGGGACCAGCAACCACTACTCGATTAATAAATTCCGGAGGAGTGGCCAGGCTTGCGACGTTCACCTGGCTGGCAGTCAGGACATTCACGGTCCGGCCGTTGATGGTCGCGGCGACGACGCCGCGAGCGCTTCCACCTTCCTGAGTGAAATTGCTGATGCGCAAAAAATGTCCCTCAGGCACGGTGATAACCAGCGACGAGCCGGTCGAGGTAATGATCTGGGTTTTAAGTTGCGCACCAGAAACCAGCGTTGCGGAAAGCCAAACCGCCAGGACAATGAGACATCGGACCATCCGCAATTTCATTCCCGATTTTACACGCGTCGGGTGGAAATGGCAAAGCTACTAAATGGATGGAAGAGGAACGGAAGCCAATTTGAAGAGCACCGGGCATGGAGCTCCGGCGACGGGCGGGCGCGCTTCAAGATAGCGATTGAGTCAATCGCCGCTACCTCAAGACGGTCGCGACGCGAGCTGTTCTACGCTGGCCTAATCAAAATGTCGTTGACCCTGCATGGCGGACGCGCGAAATGCTCAGAATGTATTCCTTTGTGTCCCGATTGTTTTCCTTCTTATTCGTCTGCTCGATCGTATCGGTAGCATGCGCTCAGAGTTTTTATGTGGGATTGACCGATGGAAATATTTTGCTCGTGCATTCCGACGGCACGAGCGCGCCCTTCGGAAGCGTCACCCACCCGGAAGGCATGGTGGTCGATGAGCTGGGCAATCTTTTCGTCGCTGACAGCACGGACAACGTCATTTATAAGTTTTCGCAAACAGGGACACGGACAGTTTTCGCGTCAGGTTTGTCGGGCGTGAGCGATGTGGCACTTGATTCAGCGGGTAACCTCTACGCCGCTGATACGAATAACAATCAGGTCGTGCGTTTTGACTCGAATGGCGCGTCGCTGGGCGTTTATGGCACAGGCGTGGCGGGGCCTGAAGCGCTGACGTTCGATCAAGACGATGTTCTGTTTGTTGCTTCCAGCACGAACAGCAACATCGTGCAGTTTCCACCGGGCGGTGGTTCTCCTACGATTTTCGCTCCGGTCACGCCATCGGTGGTCACGGTTACGTTCGATTCGGATTTCACTCACCTTTACGAAGGTGGCTCCAATTCTGGCACGATCATGATGTTCGATCGCGCGGGGACTGCGAGCACTTACCCAAAAGCCGTCGGCGGGACCTCAGACATGACGTTTGATCTCGACGGAAATTTTTACGTGCTTGATTCGCAAACCAAAACGATCCAGAAATTCGCGCCCGACACGAGCCAGACGACGTTCGCCACCCTGAATACGACGAGTACGCCAAGTGGATTTGTGTTCATTCTGCCAAATCGCGATCAAATTATCGGGCAGGGATCGATTGCCGCGTCGTCCGGCAAGGCCAACTTTCGGATCACGGTGAGAAAAACGAAATCTGGCAGACGGGAGGGCGGTTTTTCTTACAACGATCCGGCTGCACATATCGATTTTAGCGCGACCAAATTTTCTTCGATAAACATTCTCGGGAACGACGCGCAATTCTCCGGGAACGCGAAGCTGGGTAAAAAACACATCAGTTTCACGGTTGATGTGAATGACTACGGCAATCTTGGCGTGCCAGACTCGTTCTCGATCAAACTGAGCACCGGTTACTCAGCCAGTGGCGACCTGACCAGCGGAAACATCGTTATTTCGGGCAAATAGCAGAGAAAAAGTTAAAACGCCAAAAAGCTGAGCGGCGCGAAAGACTTCGACAACGTTTGAGTTCTGAGTCGTAAATTGCGAGCGACGCGTGCAATTTGCGAAACAATTTCGTTCACGCGAACGGCGACCTAAGTGGAAAACTGATGGCGGACTTCTATCGATACACGGGTCGGTCGACCTGTCTGCGGGTCGATCGGGCACCAGACCGTACGAGCTTGCGATAAAAGCTGGCGGTCGCTTTTGCGCTGCATCTCGGTAAAACGCTCGAACGTTATCCGAGTGGCTTTTCCCACCCATGTGCGAAGGACAACTTCGTCGCCGACCCTGGCTGGCAATTTGTAGTCGATCTCGTGGCGTAACACGACCCAGCCGATCGCGGCGCGGACTTCGGCGGGAGCGCGCGATTCCCAATGAGCCGTCGCGACTTCCTGAATCCAGC
>JBEEGU010000150.1:0-3153 GCA_041167025.1 Verrucomicrobiota bacterium | reverse complement strand
GTGGCAGTGGCCTTGTGATGCGCTTGATCGAACTGGTAAGCGGTACGCGATCCGTCGGGGTTGAGCGTGACGCTGACGCGAACAGCATCATTATCGGGTGCGTTGATTTGGGGCCAGGCCGAAGAGGCGAAGGCAGAGAGCGTGGCCAGGAGCACGATCGATCTCGAAAAAAGAAAATGCATGAAGAGGAGGAAGGTGGAACGCGCGGAGTGCGACGTCCAACGCGGAATGGTGGGCGGTCTGATTGTTGGCGAGCGATCGCTGGGGAACAAAGTAGGCCAAAAAAACTCTCAATTGTTATTGACCCCCACCGGCAGTGGTGGTTAAAAGTGGGGAGAAGTGGGCTAGAATGGATCAATTCTCCTCCCGCGTATGGATACGTCTTCATCACCGCCGTCGCCCCCGTTTTACGCCGGCGAATTCCGCCACGCGATCGACGAAAAAAATCGCATCACCATTCCCGCGCGCTGGCGACGCGATCGCGCCGAAGAATTCATCATTCTTCCGGAGGCGAATCACCAATTTCTCCTGGTCATGTCGCCTGAGGAATTTTCACGTATGACTTCGAACGCGGAATCGAACACGCAGGTGTCGCCCCGCGATCGCCGTGTTTTTTTCCGTCAGCTGCACTCCCGTGCGCAACACGGCTCTTCCGATCGGCAGGGGCGCCTCGTTTTGCCGGACGATGTTTGTAAGAAGGTCGGCTTGAAAGGCGAAGTGGCCTTGGTGGGCGGTCGCGGCCGGTTCGAGATTTGGAATTTAGCGCAATGGAAACAAGCAAACGCGGAAGAAACATCCACTTATCAGCATGTTGCCAATGTCATCGGTTTGTAGGGCCCAACGGTTAAAACAATGAATGCATTACTGTTTGAGCGGCCGGTCTGGTTCGCGACCGGTCCGCTGATTCTTGAAGAGGAGGCCCACGAAATGGAGGATTTCACCTATCACCGTCCGGTGCTGGCGCAGGAAACGGTGGAATTGCTCGCGCCGCGGCCTGGCGCCCTGGTCGTGGATGCCACTTGCGGAGGTGGAGGGCATACCGAAGCCATTCTGAAAGCCGGCGCTGATGTTCTGGCACTCGATCAAGATCCCGAAGCGATTGAACATACACGCGAGCAGCTCGCGCATGTCGGCGCGAGGGTCACTCTCCGCCACGCCAATTTTCGCGAAGCGGACAAGGTGCTGGATGACCTCGGCATTGCCCGCATCGGAGGCGCCTTGCTCGATCTGGGCGTGTCATCCCGACAGCTCGAAAATGCCGAGCGCGGATTCAGCATCATGCGAAACGGGCCGCTCGACATGCGGATGAATCCATTCGCCAGCAAAACGGCGGCTGACATCGTTAATCATTACAGCGAAGAAGAACTCACGCAGTTGTTCCGCGATCTGGGAGAAGAGCCGGCGGCGCGGCGCATTGCCAGTCTGATTGTCAAAGCGCGTAAAGAAGCGCCGTTCCGAGAGACTTTGTCGCTCGCGCGCGCGATCGAAAAAGTGGTCGGTCGTCACGGCCGGCTTCATCCCGCGACCAGAGCTTTTCAGGCTTTACGCATGGAAGTGAACGACGAACTCGGCGCGCTGGAACAGGGGCTGCACACTCTTGCCGCCCGTCTCGAACCGGGCGCCCGGATCGCAGTCATCTCCTTCCATTCTCTGGAAGATCGGATCGTAAAGAATTTCTTTCGCGACCATAGCCGGGAGTGGCTCGATCGCCCGGAATGGCCCGAGGCGCGGCGAAATCCCGAATACGATCTCAATCTCATTACTTCGAAACCGATTGAGCCAGGGGAAGAGGAACAGCGGACTAATCCGCGCGCGCGCAGCGCAAAATTGCGGGTTGCAGAGAAACGCGCATGAAACGAACACGCCGAAAAAACTGGAATGCGGTGGATGCCGCATCGCTCGCGCGCTGGATTGTGCTGACGACGTTTCTCGCCCTTACCGGCCTCAGTTACGTGTATTTGTCGATTCAACTTTATCACCTGGGCGATCGCAAAAAGGCGTTGGAAAATGAACTCGCCAGTTTGCACACGCAAAATGACGTGGCCAGCGCCCAGATTGCCGCCCTCACCTCGCGCTCGGCTTTGCAGCGGCGGTTGAAGGAAGGCTATTTGAAGATGATTCCGATCTCGGAGCGCAATATCGTGCGATTAGCCGTCCCGACACGGGCGGGAGGGGAAGACGCGATTCAACCTGTGGCTAACGAACGTCCGGCCCGATGAAGTGGAATACCCGCTTCCGTTGCGCGCTGGTGTGCCTTGGGTTCGTTGCGCTGTTCAGCGGGTTTTCCTTTCGCCTGATCTATCTCCAGATGATCAAGCACGACGAATACGCCGGGATGGCGGCCCAAAAAAACGTTTATAAACAACCCATCTATGCCGAGCGCGGCAGCATCGTCGATGCCAATGGAGATATTCTCGCCGATAACGTGCCGGTGCAGACAGTGGTCGCAGACGCCACCCACATTACGAATGCGGTGGCGGTGATCGATCTGATCAGCAAAGAGCTGAAAATCCCGGCGGAGGAGATCGCGGAAAAGCTCCATGGCGACCGTCGCTACATTGTGTTGCAGCGAGAAGTGCCGGCAGCAGTGGCAGAGAGTCTGCGCGCGAAATTACGCGCCCAAAATCTACGTGGCATTTATTTCGAGCAAGATGCGGCCCGGGTCTATCCCAATGGCTCGATGCTCTGCCACGTCATCGGATTTACCGATTTTGAACATCGCGGCATCCAGGGAGTGGAAGCGGCAATGGACCAATATCTCCACGGGCAGGATGGCTATCGCTACATCGAGCATAATCGCGCCGGACAGGAGATTGTCCTCTATCGCGGTCAGGAACGCGCTCCGCGCAATGGTTATCAGGTCCAGCTCACCGTTGATCTGAATCTGCAAAACATCGTCGAAAATGAAATCGACGCGGCGATGCGCGAGTTCCGTCCGCAAAAAGCCAGCATCATATTAATGCGTCCGCAGACCGGCGAGATCCTGGCCATGGCCAATCGCCCTAATTTTGATCTGAACCAGCGCTCGGACGCCAAGCCTGAACAAATGAAAAATCGCGCCATCCTCGACATGATGGAACCGGGCTCGACGTTTAAGATCGTGGCGGCGGCGGCGGCCCTTAACGAGCGCAAGGTGCATGTGGATTCGACCAT
>JBEEGU010000149.1:0-6053 GCA_041167025.1 Verrucomicrobiota bacterium | reverse complement strand
ATCGATTTTCATGCAATCTCGATGGACGAAGCCATCCAGGCGGAAGTTCCGCTCGAACCAACCGGCGTGTCGACTGGTGTGAAGAATTTTGGCGGCCTGCTTGAGCAAAGTTTGCGTTCGCTTGCGGTGGAATGTCTGCCGCGCGATTTACCTGATCGCGTCACAGTGGATGTTTCCGCTATGAACATCGGTGACACGATTCACGTTCGGGACATCCAACTTCCGCAGGGAGTCGTAGCCAAGGTTCAACCCGACTTGACGGCATTTTCTGTCGTTGCGCCGGCGGTGGAAGAAGAGCCAGCGGCTGCCGCGGTTGAAGGAGCGGCAGCAGGCCCGGAAGTTATCACGGAGAAGAAACCGGCCGAGGGTGAGGCTAGTGCAGCTCCAGCGGGCTCCGGCAAAGATAAAGAGAAAAAATAGCCTCGCGGGGTCGCGAGTGAATGCGGTCGTGCGCGCCCGTCTGGTTTTGGTATCGGAGATGCCGGAGGGTCGAACGGAGCGCGTTGTTTTGTAGATGCCGGAAGTGACAACTATTTCACCGCGGATCCGATTGGTCGCTGGTCTTGGCAACCCCGGTCCCGAGTACCAGCTAACGCGTCACAATATCGGCTTCATGGTGTTGGATCGATTCGCTTCTCAGGCCGGGGCAACTTGGGAAAAGGCGAGCAAAACCGATGCTTATATTTCGAAGTGCGGTGAGGTGATTTTAGTAAAGCCTACCAGCTTTATGAATCGCAGCGGCGTTCCGCTTCTTGCTGTAGCGCAATTCTATAAGATTGAACCAACGCAAATTTTGGTTGTACTCGATGATTTCGCTTTGTCTTTGGGTCGCCTCCGGCTTCGCCCCGACGGCGGAACGGGCGGTCATAACGGCTTGGAATCGATCATCGTGCAATTTGGCACTGAGACAATTCCGCGCCTGCGCGTCGGCATTGGTGGTGCCCCGGTGGAAGGCGCGGTCGACCATGTTCTGGGCCGTTTCTTTGAAGAGGAGCTTCCGCTTGCCCGGTCCGCCATCGATCGGTCGGTTGCGGCGATCAAATGTGCGATTGACAATGGGCTTGTTTCCGCGATGAACAGTTTCAACAAAGCAGAAGAATTATGAAAAATCGTTATGAAGCCTTGATCGTCCTAAACACGCAAGGAGCAGAGGATAGTGTTAAGGAAATAGTCGATCGATTAGAGTCGGAATTCCAAAAGGAAGGCGCCGAGATTGAACAGGTCCAAAAGATGGACAAGCGGCAGTTTGCCTACGTGGCCGGTCCGCTCGACGCCGGACATTACGTTAATTTTATCTTTTACGCCGACCCCCAACTCATCACCAAACTCCGCTCCAAATTCAAGCTTGATCCTGAGGTCTATCGTCAGCATTACCAGCGGCTTGGCAAAAAACTGGAGAAGAAGGAGCCTTCGTCGAATAAGTTGGCGCGGGCGAAGTGAATTCGTTAAAACGGGCGGATGGCCAGTTTTAACAAAGTCATTCTACTCGGAAATTTAACACGCGACCCGGAGATCCGGTATACCCCGAAAGGCAGCGCAGTCTGCGATCTTGGCCTGGCGGTCAATCGCCAGTACACACTCGATAACGGGGAAAAACGGGAGGAAGTCACCTTTGTGGACGTTGTCCTGTGGGCCCGGCTCGCTGAAATTGCCGGTGAATATCTCAAGAAAGGCCGCCCTGTCTTTATAGAAGGCCGATTGCAACTGGACACCTGGGACGATAAACAAAGCGGACAAAAGCGGTCGAAGTTGCGAGTGGTCGGCGAAACAATGCAGCTGCTCGGCAGCCGACCGGCCGGGAGTGCGGGCGGAGGCGAAGGTGGCGAGGAGGAACGAGGCTCCCGTCCCGCGGGTAAAGTGATGGCGCCGCCCAAAACCGCAGCCACGGGTCCGGCTGAACCGGACGACGACGAAATTCCGTTTTAATGTTGGTAGGGAAGGGCTCTCCGAGCTGTCCGAGAATCCCAAGAGGTCGCGACACTAAGGTCCCTCCCACGTTAATGATGCGACAGTGGCGGTTCGGTGAACCGCCGCTACCTACCCGGAAGGCAAATACTCGCTCGTGAACGCCACTGAAGCGTGCATTGCGCTGAACATGCTTCCCACCATGGGGCCGGTTCGCCTGCGCAAGTTGCTTGAGGTTTTTGAAGTACCGGACAAAGTGCTTGCGGCCAAACGGGACCAACTCCGCAAAATTGACGGAATCGGCAGCGAAGTGGCCGACCAGATCGTCGCTTGGGAATCGATCGTAGATCTCGGGGCTGAGCTTGAACGGGTCCGCGAATTTGGCGCAACCGTTATTACCCAGGAATCGCCTTCCTATCCGAAGTCCCTCCGGGAAATTCACGCGCCGCCGATCGTTCTCTACGTTTGGGGCGAAATCTTGGAACGCGATCGCCATGCCATTGGCGTGATCGGCGCCCGACGCACGACCCATTACGGACTGGAATCAGCTAAAAAACTCAGCTACCAGATCGCGTATGCCGGACTGACAGTCATTAGTGGCTTGGCCCGCGGGATTGACACTGCCGCGCACCAGGGAGCGCTGGCCGCCAAAGGGCGAACCATCGGTGTCATTGGGTCGGGATTGCTCGAGATTTATCCTCCGGAAAATCTGGCGTTAGCCGAAAAAATTCGCAACGGAAACGGCGCTATTGTGTCGGAGTTCTCAATGCAAGTTCAACCCGACCGGCAAACGTTCCCGATGCGGAACCGGATTATCAGTGGCTGGAGTCACGGCATTTTGGTAGTCGAAGCCGGTCTCAATAGCGGCGCTTTGATTACCGCGACTCAAGCCGTGGAGCAGGGGCGTTCCGTGTATGCCGTGCCGGGCCATATCACCGCGCCGAGCGCGATGGGATCGAATCGCCTCATCCAGCAGGGCGCAAAATTGGTCATGAGCGCGAACGATATCCTGGACGATCTCCAGATCCTTTTGCCCGAGACGAAACCCTCCTCGGAAGCCGCAGCCCGACCCTTGCCAGACCTATCGACCGACGAGCGCCGGGTCTACGATGCGATTGATTCGGCTGAAACTCCGATCGACCGCATCTCCGCCAAATGCAATTTGCCAAGCGGGACAGTCTCTTCTACTCTCCTCCGCCTCGAGCTCAAGCGGCTCGTTAAGCAGTTGCCCGGCAAATATTTTATAAAACTGGGCTAAGCTCGCCCGCAATGTGCTGCCACGTCCTCGAGGTTCCCTCCCGCGCTTTCTTCCCATGTCGAAATCACTGATCATCGCCGAAAAGCCCAGCGTCGCGAACGATCTCGCTCGCGCACTCGGCGGCTTCAAAAAGCAGGACGACTATTTTGAAAGCGATCAATACGTCATCTCATCGGCGGTTGGCCACTTGGTCGAGTTGTGTCTTCCGAGCGAGCTGGATGTGAAGCGGGGCAAATGGAGCTTTGCCAATCTGCCCATCATCCCGGATGAATTCGAACTCAAGCCGATCGAGCGGAAAACGGGGAAAAATACCACCGAGCGCCGTCTGAAAATGTTGCTTCGTCTGGCCAAACGACCGGATGTCACCGATCTGATCAATGCCTGCGACGCCGGCCGCGAGGGCGAATTGATCTTCAAAAATATTATGAAATACGGACGGATTGCCAAGCCCGTCCGCCGTCTCTGGCTCCAATCGATGACCCGGGACTCGATTCGTGCAGGATTCGAACATTTGCGGCCGGACGAAGAAATGGTGTCTTTAACGAAAGCTGCAGTATGCCGGTCTGAGAGTGATTGGCTGGTTGGAATCAATGGCACCAGGGCGATGACCGCCTTCAATAATAAGACCGGCGGATTTCAACTCACTCCCGTCGGCCGGGTGCAAACGCCTACGCTGGCGATCTTGGCCGAGCGCGAAGAAAAAATTCACGAGTTCAAAGCGCGTCCATATTTCGAAGTTTTTGGCGATTTCGAGGTCAAGGCGGGTACGTATCGCGGCCGGTGGTTTCGCGAGGACTTCGCTAAGGACGGCGATGAAGATGCGCGAGCGGAACGGATTTGGACTCGAGAAGAGGCGCAGCGGGTCGAGAGCAAGTGCGCCGGTAAGACTGGTGAAATTTCGGAGGAGAAAAAGCCTACTACGCAGGCCTCTCCGCTTCTCTACGATTTGACGACTCTTCAGCGCGAAGCGAACAATCGGTTTGGTTTGAGCGCGCGCCGCACCCTCCAACTGGCACAGGCGCTTTACGAAAAGCATAAAGTGCTGACCTATCCCAGGACCGATTCGCGTTACCTCCCCGAAGATAATCTCAGCCAAGTCCGCAAGGTGATGTCGAGCTTCGTCGATCCGACTCTCGCCACCCACGCGGAGAAAGCGCTAACGAACAATTGGGTGAAGCCAACCAAAAGGGTGTTCAACAATGCCAAGGTCAGTGATCACCATGCGATTATTCCGACCGGCACTTCGGCGGCGCACCTCGATGAATTCGAGCGAAAAATCTTCGATATGGTCGCCCGCCGGATGGTCGCCGTTTTTTATCCAGCCGCGCAATTTGAAGTAACCACCCGCATTACTCGGGTGGAAGGTGAGCCTTTCAAGACGGAAGGCAAAATCATCGTCGATCCGGGGTGGCTGGCCATTTACGGCAGGGAAGCGACTGGCGAAGACGAGCAGTCGATCGTGCCTGTCACGCCTAACGAATCGGCAAAGGTTGCCGCGATTGAGATTAAAGAAAACGAAACGAGACCGCCGGCGCGCTTCAACGAAGCGACCCTTCTCTCCGCCATGGAAGGAGCGGGAAAACTCGTTGAGGATGAAGAATTGCGCGAAGCGATGCGGGAAAAAGGTCTCGGCACTCCGGCTACACGCGCCGCCATTATCGAAGGATTGATTTATGATAGCTACGTCGTTCGTCAGGGACGCGAGTTGATCGCGACGGCCAAGGGCGTGGCACTCATTACCTTATTGCGCGGTATTGGCGTGTCGGCGCTGTGCTCTCCCGAAATGACAGGCGAATGGGAGTCCAAATTGAAGCGTATTGCCAAAGGGGCGATGGAACAGAAGGAGTTCATGACTCAAATCAAAGAGTTCACGCGTGAGATTGTGGAGAAGGCGAAGAACTTCGAAGGCGACAATGTCGGCGGAAATTTTGAAGTGCTGGAAGTGAAATGCCCCAAATGCGGTAATGGGCCGTTCGACGAGGATTATCGCACGTTCAAGTGCCGCTCGTGCGGACTGATTGTTTGGAAAACGATGGCGGGACGTCTGTTCGACCGGAGCGAAATCGAAACCCTTTTGCGGGAAGGTCGAATTGGGCCGTTAGAAGGATTTCGCAGCAAGATGGGGCGCAAGTTTAACGCCCCGGTGAAACTGGGGGAAGATTTCAAGCAACAATTCGATTTCGGCGAAAACGGAAATGGCGGTGCACTCACTATCGACAGAGCGCGTCACCAGGCAATCGGCCTCTGCCCAATTTGCAAGGAGGGCCAGGTCTATGAACTGGAAAATGCCTTCGTCTGTGAGCGCGCTCTTGCCACGCCGAAAACGTGCACCTTTCGCGTAAGCAAAACCATATTGCACCGGGAAATCTCGAAGGAGCAGGTGGAAAAGTTGATGACGATCGGCAAGACCGATCTCCTGCCGAAGTTTATTTCGAAGAAGGGCCGTCCGTTTTCCGCGCACCTCAAACTGGCCAACGGCAAGGTCGGATTCGAATTCGCGGAGAAAAAGCCGCGAGCAAAAAAGGTGCCGGCCAAAAAGTTGGCGCCGAGCGAAGCGAACGCGGCGTAGCTTCTCGGGCCCGGCAGGCGATTGACATCGCGATGCGATTCAAGGAGCGGCGGTCTCCAGACCGCCGGTCTATAGTTCGGCGGTTTGGAAACCGCCGCTCCTTGTTTTGAAATTCGATATGCCGCAAGGCGACTCGGTTGCTCACACGACGTCGAGGGAGACCAAGTAAAGATGCGTTGACGCCACAACAGATAGTGTGCTACTAACTGCTTCCACACTATGCGTTGCCCCAAGTGCGGGTCGCGGGATGATAAAGTCATCGATTCGCGTCAATCTCGCGATAGCTCCAGCATCCGCCGCCGGCGCGAATGTTTAAGCTGT
>JBEEGU010000148.1:0-8693 GCA_041167025.1 Verrucomicrobiota bacterium | reverse complement strand
AAGGCGAGCTCGCCCGGATAACAGGGGTGTATGGAAATCTGCCGAAAGCAGATCCGGCGTCTGCGCTCGGAAACTTGTTCGGGAAATTACCGTTGTCGCGGACACCTTTGATGAAGGTCCTTACCGTGAAGCCAAAACACGGGGCGCAAGTCCTGGCGAAAGGTTCATAATGTTGTTAGTCCGCTACCTATTTATTCTGACCGCCGCGTTGATGGCGCTGAAGCCAGCCCGGGCAAATGATACTTATCAGTTCGATAGCACGCATTCCAAAATCGCATTTGATGTCCATCATTTTATCGGGTCGACTGTGGGCAAATTCCGGCGATTTTCTGGAACGATCGATTTGGATCGCGAGCAGCCCGAGCGTTCGTCCATTTTCGTACGGATTGAAGTGGATAGTATCGATACCGGAATTCAGAAGCGCGACGATCATCTGCGCGGCGCTGAGTTTTTCGATGCCCCGAAATTTCCAGAGATTACTTATAGGAGCCGAAGCGTGAAACGGACCGGCCCCCGGACTGGCGATGTTCTAGGCGACTTGACCATGCACGGCGTGACCAAACCAATGGTGTTGCATGTAAAATTGTTGGGTGAGCTGGCCGACGAGCGATCGCGGTGGGAAGCCACCGCTACTCCGATCAAGCGCCGCGATTTCGGATTGATGTTTAGCACGACCGCGGAAGCGCTTTCCGGGATTGGCCAGGACGTCGGGGTTAAAATCGAGATCGACGCTTTTCGCCCGAAATAGTTCCAGGTCCGTCTGCGGGAGCGGAGGCAGAATTGAGATCATTGGCGAATAGTCGCCGTGTCCGCCCCGGATGTGGCCGAATGTGAAAGAATAAAAAGACCGCACTGTGGGTTGCACAGTGCGGCTTCGTATGGGTCAGGGAAGTATTCCCCCGGGTCCAACTGGTGGCTCCGGGCGCTCTTTTGTCCCCTTGGTTCCGTGGTGGTGTTTGCCGCCGCCAACCGGGTCTTTCACCGGTTTTTGATCCCGCAGTTTCATGTTTTTCTTTTTTTTCATATCGTCATCCTTTCTTGCTGCATTGACTCCGAAAAAGTCTGTCCGCTGTGATCCTATGAAAACTGCGCTGCGGGATTGAGTCCCGCAGCACCGTTTCTTCTCATTAGTTGAGGTTGTGCTGGCGGTGACCGTGGCGTTGGTCCTTGCTTCCCGAAGTGTCGACGGCATTCAGATGTTTCGTCGGAACACCGTGTTTATGACCTCCGCCCTTCGGATCTTTCGCCGGCTTCTGATCGCGAAGCTTGAGCGCCTTTTTTGCTTTTGGCATTTTCTTATCTTTCTGCTTTTGGGTTGCTGTTCGTTGTTGGAGTGGAAACGGACCAACCATTGATGCGAACGCCAGTCGCTTTGACCAGCTGATTTTGTTTCGTCCGCGTATGGTTTAGTTCGCTCACTTTGGCCTCTTCTTTATCACTCCTTGTGCCAGTTATGGAAGGCTTGGACCAGTTGTCCACTTCAGGTTGAATATAAGCTACTTGCGAAACCTTCTTCCGTTGTTAGTGAAATCTAACAATCACGATAACGTCTCATTTTTAGGCCAACGTGGCCTAATTTTCGATCATCGGGTGCGCGCTTCTGCGACGTGCCCTCTGAGGACTTCATTCGCGCCCTCTACCAAGCGCGGCGAGCGAATGGCAACCCTGGTTTTCCGTTCCGCGCCTGCGAACTTGGCAACCCTGCACAAATGCCGGCATCAGCAGGTTCCGGCGGGACCGTTCCGACCAGTTGCTGCGCGTTGCGCCGCGGTTGTAATTCCTGTTCGAGATCAAAGGCGAACCCGAGGAGCTTTGGTTCCTGCAGGAATCCTGACCACATCCACAAACCTGCTGGCTTATTGTCCGGCGTAAGCCCGACAGGGATGGAAATGTTTGGATAGCCAGCGACCGCAGCCGGCGCCGAAGCGAAACTGTATGTAGGTGCGACAATCGCATCGAGATTGTCGCGCTGCAGCGCGGCGTCGATTCCTTCGGTGCGCGCGAGTTGCAGGCAAAGCGCTCGCGCCGCGAGATAATCGGGATCGGTCAAATCCCCGCTGGTTGCTTCCGCCAGTTCAAAGATTTCCTGGCCGAAGTATTTCATCTCCTGTGGGCAGTGCGCAATGTTGAAGGCGATCAGGTCAGCGAGAGTGCGTACCGATGTTTTCCCCAAAGTGGAAAGGTACTGCGCGATCTGCGCTTTGAATTCGACCAGCAACACCGTGAACTCTGCATCGAAATAGGCAAACGGGTCGCCACCGTCCGTATCAACGATGGTCGCACCGAGTTGCGCCATCGCATCCAGTCCTTGTTCGGCGACCGCCACGAGATCGTCTTCGCCCCCGTAATCCGCGGTAAAATAGCGGCGATCGACACCGATTCGCGCGCCGTTGAGAGCGCCACGCTGCAAAAAAGCGGTGTAATCGGTCGGAATGTTATGGCCCATCACAGGCCCAAAGGGTGACTGTAGAGTCCCGAGAAGAATCGCAACGTCAGTTACGGTCCGGGCCATTGGTCCCGCCGTGTCCTGGCTATGTGCGATTGGAATGATGCCATCTTGTGAAATGAGTCCGACCGTAGGCTTCAATCCGACGATCAAATTGTTGCCCGATGGACATACGATCGAGCCATCGGTTTCCGTCCCGACAGCCCCCGCGCACATATCGGCGGCCGCCGCTACGGCCGAGCCGGAACTTGATCCGCACGGGTCGAAATCCAAAAGATAAGCATCTCGAGTGAACCCGCCGCGGGCGCTCCATCCATTGAAGGGAGCGAAACCGCGAAAATTCGCCCACTCGGAAAGGTTGGCCTTTCCCAGAATGACGGCACCGGCTGCGCGCAAGCGCTGAACCAGGACTGCGTCGGCTGGAACGGTGCTGCCGACCAAAGCGAGGGATCCCGCGGTGGTTTCCATATTGTCGCGGGTAGCAATGTTATCTTTGACCAGAATCGGAATTCCATGCAGCGGACCGCGGATTTGTCCTTTACGACGTTCGCTATCCAGATGTTGCGCGATGGAAATTGCATTCGGGTTGGTTTCGATCACCGCATGCAGGAGCGGATTTAACGACGCAATCCGGCTCAGGTAATCCATCGTCAATTCTTTGCTCGATAGGGAACCTCGAGCCATTAACTTCTGGAGCTGAGGAATCGTGGCCCCGACAAACGAGCCACCGACCTTTTTCGCCAGCGCAGTCGAGGCGTGGAAAAAGGAGGTAAGTCCTCCGGTTAGAATAGCCGCACTGCCGGCAGCAGTGGTGCTGAGAAAACTACGTCGGGTTACATTATGACCGGCGTTCTGATCGGCAGAAATGCGTTTGTTCATATTATCCTCCCGTGACTTTGCGGCCGAATAATACCTCCCGGACATTGACGACGACCTTCATCGGACAACACCGGCTCGGCCTTGTGCGCATTTTGCTCGCCCGATATCCCTGGTGTCAATTCCATAATCTCAAGCATTTACTGAATGACACCGCAAAGCGCCCGCCCGGCGTTACGCCAAATTACCCTTTGATCCCGGTGAAGGTCACGCCCTGCAGGAAGTAACGCTGGGCGAAAAAGAAAATCGCGATCACCGGCAACATCATTAAAAAGGAACCGGCCATCAACATCCCGATCCCGGCGCCGGTTCCAGCTTGCAAGGATTCAATCTGGAACGCGTAAAGTCCGAAGGAGAGTGGATAAAGCCGCTGATCATTCAGATAAATGAGCGCGCCCATAAATTCATTCCAAGTGGCGAGAAAGGTGAAGATGGCGATGACAGCCAGTGCCGGTTTGATCAGCGGCAGGATGATGTGCCAGTAAATGCGAAGCCATCCGCAACCATCGAGCCTCGCCGCGTCCTCGAGATCGCGCGGAATTCCCTTCATGAATTGACGGATCAAGAATACGCTGAAGGCTGAAGCGAAAAAACTCGTCACCCAAAGCGGTTTCAAGGTGTTGTACCAGCCAAGCTTCTGGAAGATCAGAAATTGGGGAATCATGGTCACCTGCGGCGGGATCATCATGGTGGCGAGGAGAAGCGCAAACGAAGCGGTGCGTCCCGGCCATTGCAGCCGCGCGAAACTATAAGCCACGAGTGAGCAACTAAGGAGCGTGCCGAGTAGATTTAGAATGACCAAAAAAAGGCTCGTTCCAACGTACCGCCAAAACGGGACGTAATCGAAAGTCAGACGGTAATTGTGCAAAAGTTTGGCAAACCAGGCCTGCGCCAGGTTCCGGCGCGATAGCTCAAGCGTGATTTTCATTTGGTTCGGCCCAGAGACGAACTGCGGCCCGGATGCGATCTGGCGCAACAATGTCCAGGTCCGGATTTTGTCCGGCCGATCGTCCGGGCCGCGCTCCTGCCAAGTGTCAATCGTCCAATTCACGTCGGCGTCATCGATCGCATGTTCGGCGCGGAATTGTTGTCCGTCCTTTTCCACCAGTAAATTGATCGCGTGCCAGGTATCGTCGTTTCTTAGATAGATCTGGATGCGATGCAGACGCGAGATCGGAAACGATGTGGTGAAAACCTGGCTCAGGGTCACGACGTCCCCCTGTGAAAAATCGTAATGCAATTCCGCGTACGGTTCGTTGCCGGATCCAGTTTGAATCAATTTTGCTCCGGCTGGTCCGCCGATAACCCACGATGTCGCGGAGCTCTCCGGCGCAATGAGTTGCTGTTCCTGCAGGTCATAAGACCGGATCCGCAATTGCCCGAGACAAAATGCCCGGCGCAGCCCCATGGTAACATTATGAATCAGTTGGGACGAAATAATCGGAGAAAGTTCCTGTCTCAGCTGATCGATCGGTTTGTTCCAATGGTCGTTAGGGATAGTTGTTAACAGCCCGGCGTAAACCGCCCGTGCGGCCTCCCTTTTGGCGATGTCACGATCGACGTCCTCTGGCCAGGCATAGCCGCTCGAGTCCAACTGCTCCTTGATCACCGTCAGCGCTTCGTCCATGTGCGGCCCGCGCGCATCGGCGAACAGACGATCGTCAATGTAAGGTGACTGCATGTGCGGCCGCGGTGATTGCGGCAACACGCGAGGGCGCCCGCCGAACAGTTCGCGCTCCAGCTTGGCCGAGGTCGAGAGCATCCAGATAAAAGGCCACGCGAAGATGAGGGTGCCGACAAGGAGAGCGGCGTAGATCAGTGCGCGTTTCATGAACATGATAAATAAAACAAACGCCCAACGCCCAACGCCGAACGTCCAACGCCCAATGAAGGAGCTCTGAATTGGATGTTGGGCGTTGAGCGTTGGACGTTGAGCGTTTGCTGCTTCGTCTGCAAATTACTCTTCATAGTGCACCCACCGGGTCGAGAGTTTGAGCTGCAGCACGGTTAAGCCGAAAACCGCAAGAAACAGAAACCATCCGAGCGCGGACGCGTAACCCATCTGGAGAAATCGAAACGCGTTGTTGAAAAGGTGATAGGCGTAGAAAAGTGTCGAATCGATCGGGCCGCCTTGAGTGATGATGAATGCTTGCGTGAAAATTTGCAGCGTTCCAATCAATCCCATAATCAAGTTGAACAGAATGTAAGGTGATAGAAGAGGCAGAGTGATGTGCCGGAAGGATTGCCACGCGCTGGCGCCATCGAGCGCAGCGGCTTCATAATAGTTGGTGCTGATCCCTTTCAGTCCCGCCAGCCAGATGATCATGCTGCCACCGGAGCTCCAGAGTCCCATCAAAATGAGCGCTGGTTTGCTGGCGTGCTCGTCCTGAAGCCAATTCGGGCCGTGAATACCGAACGCGCCGAGTAGGTGATTAATGAAACCAACGTTCGGATTGAGCAGCCAAATCCAGAGAATGCTTGACGCAACAGCTGGGACAATTGAGGGCAGATAGAAAAATGTACGCCAAACCGCCACCCCACGAATCCGAACGTTCAACAGCATGGCCATGCCGAGGCTCAACGCCATCCCAAGTGGAATGCCGATCGCCATGAATGCGGTGTTCCAGATTGATTTCCAAAAAAGCGCGTCCTCAGTGAACATCCATCGGTAGTTGGCCAGCCCGATGAAACGCGCAGGATTGAGAATGTCGTAATCGCAGAAGCTGATGATGATCGAAAAAAGGATCGGGCCGCCCGTAAAAATCACGAAACCAATGAGCCAGGGCGATGCGCAAAGCCAGCCGCCGCGCCATTGTGAGCGAAAATACCGACTGCGCGTTCCTTCGAGGATAAAGTCGGCACGCGCCGTTGAAGCGTTCGTCTCTTCGTTGTCGTACAGCAGGCTGAGTTGTTGGGCGTCTCGCCGAGAAGTGCGTACCGGCAATGTGGTTGCACTTTTTCGTGCCCGCCACGTTTCGCGCCGATAAATGATTCCGGCGCCAATGACGATTGTGGCCGCGTAGATCCACAGAAAATATCGCCACTGCACAACCTTGCCGCGCGGCGGGCTCAGCACCCGATCGAGCTGCCGTTGGACCACGCGTTCGCTTTCGGCCAATGCCGCTTGTGGCGACATCTTGTGAAAGATCGCATTCTCGGTCGCACGCTTTTGTTCATTAAAGAGCAACTGTCCAACAGGCGTGACCGGCCGAATTGGCGAAGTTTGGAGCAAATCGTTCAGCAGTTTTGCGCCGTCACGCACTTTTGGCTGAATCGCGGGATTGTTGACCAGGTAATGTTCGAAAAGCCACTCGTTGATTTTGCGATTGCCATTTTGTTTGGGAACATAGACGCGTCCAATGCTTTCGAGCCGTTGTCGTTCGCTGTCGCCAATGATCTGGATGGCGCGTTGGCTGCAAAGAAAACGCAAAAGCTCCCAGGCCGCCTCCGATTGGTGGGCTCGGGCAGGAATCGCGTAACACCAGCCACTTACCCAGCTGAATGGCTGGCGGCCCTTCGCAATCTCTGCTGCTGGCAATGGCGGTACCGACACAGCATAGTTCAAATTGCGCCCGAACTGCGCCAGAGTCTCCGGAAAACTCCAATAACCGTCGATCTTCATTGCCACCCGCCCTTGCACGAACGGATCGAGTTCTCCCGGGTCAACGCTGGCCTGCCCAGATTGCACGCCACCCTGAAATGCGTAAGCGCGTCCGGCTCCGCCTAACGAGTCGTAGACACGGGTCATCCAATCAAGTGCTTGGACGACCGGTGGCGAGCTCAGCGTGCAGCGCCGCCGGTCTGCGCTCATGAACTGGCCGCCGTTCATCCAGCTGTAGAGATAGAGCCAGGCATTGCCGAAATTAGGCGCAAACCCCAGCCGGGTGATTCCACCTCGTTCGTCGTGCTCGGTCAGTTTAGCCGCCATTTCCGCCAGTTCATCCCACGTTTGCGGCGGACGGGCCTCGCCGCTGGCGTCGACATATCCGGCACGTTTCAACAAATCCTTGTTATAGAATAGCCCGCGATCGTCCACGTCCGCTGGGATTGCGAACACTGCTCGGTCATGATTGATCGGGTTTTCGTAGAGGACCTCTTCCCAGGCGGAGTTGTAGAAATTTTCTGGACGAATGGCGTCTTCCGCCGGATTTGCCGCCTCGCGTGCGACAAAACCATCAAGCTTGGTAAACGCGCCGCGTGCCGCCCATTCCGTAACCGCGTAGCGATCAAAGCGGATCAGGTCGGGAGGCATCCCGCCGGCCACACTCACCAGAAAACGAGTTGGATCCGCAGTTTTGTCGCGCGACGCATTTTGTCCGGTGACAACCCGGTAAATCGGGCGCGACGGATCGCGTTGATGAGCATCGCGGCTTTCCGCTTCGAAAATGCGAAAAGCGTCGTTCATCACGGCAGCTTCCGCTCCGGCCTGGCCCAGATAGGAAATTTCGATTACGCCGGGCTCGTTAGGCTCGATGGCGCGGCCGGGCGAAAGAAACCAAATTGCCGCGCCGAGAACAACCGCGAGCGCAAAATACTTCCAGAAGTTCAAATGGTGTTGTGCATTTTGCGTCTCACAGCTCGTCAGGCAAGCCGTTTCGAATCGACAACGTGTCGTCCAAGTGATGCCGCGCTCAGGTAGGGACGTTTCTCCGAAACGTCCGGACGGCTCGGAGAGCCGTCCCTACCTGGCTCAAAATGCCGGTGAGACGGAACGATCCGCAACTGTCGTTTCCCGCGCTTGACATAATCACCGCCGAACGTGCCATATAAGCTAGAAATGATAATAATTCTGCTTACGTGGACCGGGCTTGCCTGCTGGATTGTTTGTTTTTGGTGGATGCATCGCATCTCGTCCCGGCAGGACGCAATGCTGAAAGAGCTGCATGAGGTGGCGAGGCGTATTGAAAATATCTCGCAGGCCGAGCACGACATGATCCAGGAAGTGCATCCGCAGGTCAGTGAGATCAAGAAGCGGGTTGAGAATGTTGCTGAAGCCGTTGCGCCTACTGACACGAAGGAAAAATCTCCTTCCTGATGCGTCGATGACCGTTCGATAATGGAAATCACACCACTGGGAGATTCCGGGCTCATTTTACGGGTCCGCGAAACGTTCGAGGATGCTCCGGATGAAGCATTGAATGAAGTGCTCGGTTTTTTTGACTTCCTCCGCCACGCTGATCTGCCTGGAGTTACCGAACTGGTACCGGCATACACCACCGTCGCTATTTATTATGACGCGGCCCGTGTCGTCGCGGCCGGCGGCGATCCGAAGAACGTGTTTGAATGGTTAGGGGGGCGGATCCAAACCGAAATTGCCAATGGTCAACTGCGGTTGAACCGTTCTACCGGGAGCGCGATCGAAATTCCGGTT
>JBEEGU010000147.1:0-3771 GCA_041167025.1 Verrucomicrobiota bacterium | reverse complement strand
TCGAGTGTTTTACTCGGAGAGGAACGATGACCAAGGCATTGCTGAAGAGACCAAGCTCGAAATGGTCGATAATCGCTGCCTTCACCGGGTCGGCCGCCATTCATCTTTCTGCCGTCGCACTGGCTTCGTTGCATCATCAAGCGACCACGGATTTGTTTGGAACTCCTTTCACGGAGATTGATGTTGAAGCGCCGAGTCCGGATTTGCCGGCGGAGCCGCAAGAGACTGATCTGCCATCGCTGCCCGACTTTTCTTCGTCCTCCGACTTTGTCGATATTCCCGCGCCGCCGCGCACGTTGAAGAAGCAAGCGACCATGCCGCCTCGTGTAACGAATAACGCGGTCATTCGAACACTTCGCGCTGGCGTCGGAAAAGCCCTGGCTCTCCGTGCTCCTCGGCCGGAGTATCCGTATGAGGCGCGCAATCGTCACATCACCGGGAGCGGTATTGCCATTCTTGCGGTCGATTTCAGGACCGGGGCGGTCACCAATGCGACCATGGTGCAGAGCACTGGCAATGCGTTATTGGATCATTCCGCGCTCAGCGCATTCGGGCGCTGGCAATTTAAACCCGCGACCACCTCGCAGGTGAAGATCCCGATAACATTTACGATTACCGGGGCGCAGCTTTAAGAAACTCTTTCATCTGACGAATCGCATTTGCCCTGTGACTCAATCGATTCTTCGTTTCCTGGGGCAGCTCGCCGAAGGTTTGATCCAACTCCTTTGGCACGAAGACTGGATCGTAACCGAATCCGTGGGTGCCTCGAGGCGGCGCTACGATGCTTCCTTCGACAGTACCGAGAAAGGTTTCGGTGAGATGACCGTCGCGCGCCAAGGCTAGCGCGCAACGAAAGCGGGCGTTCCAATCTTCTTTTCGGCCGAGTCGCCTTAGTTGGTTGAGAAGCTTCTCAACGTTGTCTCTATCCGTCGCATTTCGGCCTGCATAGCGGGCAGAAAAAATTCCGGGAGCGCCGTTGAGCGCATCGACTTCCAGTCCGGAGTCGTCGGCCAGCACAAAGCCCGGAAATAGTTGCGCCACCGCTACGGCTTTGAGACGCGCGTTTTCTGCAAATGTTTTGCCGGACTCGATCGTCTCCGGAATTTGCGGATATTGGGAAAGATCTGTAACCGAAAAATCCCGCCCAAGAATCTCCTCGAATTCGCGTGTCTTGTGCGAATTCCGTGTCGCGATGAGCAAAGACATCATGACGGAAATTTGAACGGCGAAGCCTTGAGATGTGACATTTTACGGTAGCGGCGGCTGACCGGATCTGCCATGGCAATTACCGGTAGGAGGTTGAATTGGACCGCGCCTACCGATGATTCGCGGCGACTGCCGTCCTGACTGAGTGGCCGCCCCATGCCGCGTAAGGTCCCTCGCTTGCGCTCGGGATGACAATTTTTGTTTAGCGCTCGAACGAAGAAAGCTTGTTGCAGCCGCGCGTTTGTCATCCTGAACGAAGAGAAGGACCCCCGCAAAGTCTCTCGGGCTACACAAAGCAATCTGGGTGATCCACGGAGTTTTTGTGAGGTCCCACGCTTGCGCTCGGGATGACAAAAGTGTTGATGCGTGCATCAGTGGGACTGTTGTTGTTTACCGACAGCAGGAATTGAAGTTTACCACTTCTTGCGCTGCTGATTCGCTGAACGTGTTTTTATGAGCGAACGCCGCAAAGCTTATCCGTTTGATCAGATTGACCCGAAATGGCAGGCGATCTGGGAGGACCGGCAACTCTTTCACGCACCGAACCCGGGCGAGAAAAATTTCGATCCGGCAAAGCCGAAGTTCTTCGTGCTCGACATGTTTCCCTATCCGAGCGGCGCCGGCTTGCATGTTGGACATCCCGAGGGTTACACCGCTACCGACATCACGGCCCGCTACAAAAGATTGCACGGGTTCAACGTTCTCCATCCAATGGGCTGGGACGCATTCGGATTACCGGCTGAGCAGTACGCGATCAGGACCGGGCAACACCCCGCGATCACGACCCGCGAAAACATCGCCAAATTCAAATCGCAACTGAAACGAATTGGCTTTTCCTATGACTGGCAGCGCGAGGTTAACACTACGGATCCTCGGTATTATAAATGGACCCAATGGATTTTTCTTAAGATCTACAATTCCTGGTTCAATCCCGAGACGCAGAAAGCTGAGCCCATCTCCACGTATCGCGGTGACGACCCGGATAAAGTGCGTCTGGCGTATGTCGCGGAAGTGCCAGTCAACTGGTGCCCGGACCTCGGAACGGTGTTGGCGAACGAGGAAATAGTCGACGGCAAAAGCGAGGTCGGTGGATTCCCGGTTGAACGACGACCGATGCGCCAATGGATGCTGCGGATTACGGCTTATGCCGATCGTTTGATCAACGAATTGGAAGGGTTGGATTGGCCGGAATCGATCAAATTACTGCAACGCAATTGGATTGGCCGCAGCCAAGGCGCAATCATCGAGTTCAAAGTGGCGCAAGATTCCAACTCGCACACCTCAGACGAGGTCAAGTTAACTTGCCCCGCCATTGCTGTCTTTACCACACGCCCCGACACCATTTATGGCGCTACTTACATGGTGCTCGCGCCGGAACATCCGCTCGTCGACCAGGTGACTACTGAGAAGCGCCGGGGGGATGTCCAAAATTATCGCGTCCAGGTTAGTTCGAAATCAGATCTCGAGCGCACGGATTTGAGCAAAGAAAAGAGTGGAGTGTTCACTGGCGCTTTCGCTCTCAATCCCGCGACCGACGAGAAGATTCCGATTTGGATCGCTGATTATGTACTCATGGGCTATGGCACTGGCGCCATCATGGGCGTGCCCGGGCATGACGAGCGCGATCTGGAATTCGCGCGCAAGTTTGATCTGACCGTTATGCCGGTGGTGCAGGCGCCGGGCAAAACTGCGGAAGAATCAATTGGTTTTGTTGATGATGGCATCGCCATTCATTCGGCGATCATTGATGGGCTGCCGACGCCGCAGGCGAAAAGAAAAATTATCGGTTGGCTGCAGGAAAAAGGCTTCGGGCGTTCCAATGTAAATTACAAGCTGCGCGATTGGCTTTTTTCTCGTCAGCGCTATTGGGGCGAGCCATTCCCGGTTGTTTGGGAAGATGGAAAACATCGCGCGCTGGAGGAAACGGAGCTCCCCGTCATTCCTCCCGCGCTAGAGGATTACAAACCAACCGGCACAGGCGAGCCGCCGTTGGCCAAGGCGCGAGATTGGGTTCGATACTCGGACAAAGCAGGGCGCGAAACCAACACCATGCCGCAATGGGCTGGTTCCTGTTGGTATTATCTCAGGTTTTGCGATCCCCAAAATAACGAGCGCTTCGTCGGCGAAGAAGCGGAACGCTATTGGATGGGGGGATCTCCAGCGCCGGGCGGTGTCGATCTTTACATTGGCGGAACCGAGCACGCGGTCCTGCATCTTTTGTACGCCCGGTTTTGGCACAAGGTGTTGTTTGATTTGGGATATCTGTCGAAGCCCGAGCCATTTCAGCGGTTGGTCAATCAAGGAATCATTCTCGGCGAAGACAATCGAAAGATGTCAAAACGATGGGGCAACGTCATCGATCCTGACGATGTGATCGACGAATACGGCGCGGACGCATTTCGATGTTATGAAATGTTCATGGGCCCCCTCGAGCAGATGAAGCCATGGAGCATGCGCGGCGTCGAAGGTGTTGCTCGTTTTCTTGCCCGCGTATGGCGTTTGATTATGCGCGAATCTCAAACGGGCGAATGGGAAGTTTCGCCGGCAGTTCAGGATATCGAACCA
>JBEEGU010000146.1:0-4557 GCA_041167025.1 Verrucomicrobiota bacterium | reverse complement strand
TAAGACGCCGAAACGTAGACTTCGTTGCGGGGACGCCGGGGTAAACGTGCTCCCGGGAGCTGGCTAATGTCTGCCGATGACGTCTTTTCCGCATCGAGATAGGTGTAACTCCCGGTCAAAGTGAGGTTTTTGACGGGCATCGTATGCAGCTCGGTCTCGATTCCCTGCGTCCGAGCCGCGCCGAGATTGAGCGTGTCGAACTGACCGTTGAGTCCGATGACGTTCGACAAATCGTTGTGAAAATAAGTGGCGTCGACCGTGATGCGATTGTCCAAGAACCTTTGCTCGATGCCCGTGTCCCAGCCGAAGTTTTTGTCCGGCTTCAGACCAGAATTATTACCGAAAATCTTGTCCTGGCTGCTCGGTGGACTAAATCCCGTCGCAACGCTCGAATGTAACGTCGTATTCGTCGCTTCAATCTTATAACTGGCAGCGAAGCGGTAAGTCCAAATGTCTCCAAACTGATTGAAGTGGTCCAATCGTCCGCCGGCCACGAAGATTAGGTCTTTCAGTGGTGTTACCGTCGCTTCCACAAACCCGGCCGTTTCCTCAGTGTAGTCACTGATAAACTTGGGCTGCGGTCCGAAGACCTGCGAAACAAACGGCCGCTCTTGTCCGGTGTTAACCTGGCTGTAAAAGAACCCTGACGTCAAAGTCAGCCACGAAGTCAGTCGCAAATCGTTCTGGTAATCGACGGTTGCTCGCTCGAACAGGGCGCGCGTTGGGCCAACGAACCCGTCCTCGTTCGGGTCGTTTACCTGCCGCTCGTGATCATAACTAAATATCAAATGATGGTGCCACCAATCTCCTATGCGCAAATCGATATTCGGAGCGATCAGCCATCGTTCGGTCAAAAAATTGTCGATCGGTTTCGGATCGAATATCGAGTTCGGGTTCCCGGTGTCGCTCAGCGAATATGTAAACAATCCCCCGATGCGGAGCTGCTCGTCCGACCATCCGACGTTCGCGATGGCGGCACTGTTCCGATATTGGTTGTTTGGTCGGGCGTTGTCGGTGTCGAGCCTGCTTGCCCCAACCGAATAGTCGAACTGGCCAATCTTGCCATCGCTTTGCAAAGTTTCTCGAAAGGTACCGTACGACCCGCCTTCTGTGGTCAATGTGATCCCCGGTTCCCCTTCGCCTTGCCGGGTAAAGATTTGAATGACGCCCGCCAGCGCCCGCGGCCCGTACAATGTACTCTGCGGCCCGCGCACGACCTCAATTCGCGCGACGTCGTCAGTGGTGAGATCGGCAAAATTGAATAGGCCGGCAAGTCCTTGATTCATCGGTATGCCGTCGAGCAAGATCTGCGTATGATCACTGCCCAAGCCGCGGGTGAAAAGCGACGTCAACTGCCCGGCGGCTCCGGTTTGCACCACGGACAAGCCGGGCACCTCGCGCAAAGCGTCGCTGACCCGCTCGATCTGTTTCTCTTCCAGGTCCTCCGAATTGATCACGCTCACACTTGCCGGAGATTGATCGAGCGGGATGTCCGTTCGTGTCGCGGAAACGATGATCGGTTCCGCTTGCGCTTCCGTAGACGCGGCATCTTGCCGCGTTTCGTCTTCATGAATGCGGCTGGAAGCCGCATCTACTTTGGTCGCGTCTTGTGCGCGCGTCACAGACGCGAGCGTTATCACTGCGACTACCAAACCCAGGCAATCTTTCATTTTCATACAAGTTTCCTCCAACTCCGAGAGTCGGACTTGTATGTCCCGTTATGAGCGGGAATCAGCCCAGCTCTCATTCCTCTTTTCGCGAAGAAGTTTTATCGAGCCGGCATGTAGAAGCCGGCGGTCAGAGACCGCCGCTACAGGGGCCGGCACGAATGAGGTGGACCGGACAAATATTCTGGCTCCTGGCGTTCGAAGAAGTTGAGAGTTCTCAACTTGCCTTCACCTTCTCCCCGCCTTCACCGTCTCGAATTTTAAACGATTGGCCTATGGGAAGTCGTATCCAGTTACAGCAGCGCAACTGCTCCCGGTTTGCACGGGATTTCTTGCGCCGATCCACGATTTTGAATCCATCTCATTGAGATGCATTCTCTAAGCTCGCAAAGAACCAATTTCAGAACTAGCGGCTTGCACTCCGCGTCTCAAGACTTATTTATCAACCGCAAGAAAATCTCACTGTGCCACTGTCGCCTTCGTTCAATTTTATCGTAACCGGTGGGGCCGGGTTCGTCGGTTCCAATCTGGTCCTCGCTCTCCAGGATTTGCTGGCCGAGGGGCGCCTGACTGTGATCGACGATTTCCGGTCCGGTGATTTCAAAAATCTGCAAGGTTACCGCGGTGATTTTGTCGCCCAGGATTTAGCCAACCTTGATTGGCGGGAACAGTTCGGTGACGAAAAGTTCGACGCCATTTTCCACTTCGCCTCGATCACCGACACGACGTTGCATGACCAGTTTGTTCAGGTGCACGACAACGTCGAAAGTTTCCGGCGACTCCTCAAATTTGCTCAGGCCTCCAACACCCGGGTAATCTACGCCTCGTCCGCTTCGACATACGGTTCAGCAACGGAGCCAAGTTCGGAAACGAACGTAGCGGCGCCGGCCAATGTTTACGCCTTTTCGAAAACGATCATGGACAATATCGCGGTGCGGCACGCCCAGGAGTATCCCAACGGCGTCGTGATCGGTTTGCGTTTCTTCAACGTGTACGGTCCACGCGAAGCCCATAAGGGTGTACCGGCAAGCATGGTCTATCATCTTTCCAAGCAGATGATGGCGGGCGAGAGGCCACGAATATTCAAGCACGGCGAACAGAAACGTGACTTCGTTTACGTCAAGGACATCGTCGAAGGCAGCATCCGCGCGATGGATGCGTATCGCAGCGGTGTTTATAATCTCGGGACCGGCCAAGCCCGCTCATTTAATGAGCTCGTTGAAATTCTAAACAAATGTCTGGGCAAAAATCTGGAGCCCGATTACATCGACAACCCGCACGCCCATTACCAGAATTTCACGGAAGCAGATCTGACCCGGGTGCGCGGCGCGCTCGGATACAAACCGCAATACTCGCTCGAAACCGGAGTCAAAGACTATATGGAGTGGCTGTACCCGGACGCAGGCAAATAACCGGCGATCGCGGGCGCTCGTTTGTTTTTCTCATCTTGAATGTTACACCCCAGAAAACGCTCAACGCTCAACCACCGAAAGCATTCGGGGCTGTCCCGCAAGCGGGCGAACGCCGAATGCCCAACACCGAACGCCGAACGCCGAATGAAATCGGATCCTAAGGCGAGCTGCGGCATTTCCTCTCCTCCTCGATCGAGGAGAGGACTAAAGGTGAGGAGTCGACTTCATCATTGCGCGCAAGCAAGTAGCGGCGATTGACCCTAATCGCCATCCGTCGTTTTGATCCCTCGGTGATGTGGCGGTTCGGTGAACCGCCGCTACCTATACCGGTACACTGGACGAAGCATCCAACATCCAACACCGAACACCGAATGTAATCAGATCCCAAGGCGCGCTATCTTTTCCTCTCCTCCTCGATCGAGGAATACGACCGGCGGGGAATCGCCGGATAGACGGTCAAGCCGGCGCGGGCAGCCAGAGAGCCGCGCCGGCGCGCGCGATTCAAAGGATTAAGGTGAGGAGTCGACAGCCCTCCGGGCAAGTCTCGCAAAAGCTAATTGCTCACGATCAGAAGTTGAGTATCCAAAGCCATTGGCCTCGACCGCTTCGCCCCATATGAAACCAAAGAAATCTGATCTCCTCGTTGAAGTTGTCGAACATATCGACATCAAAGAGCATAACGTCGTTCCGCTCGTCGAAGCGATGAGCAAGATGGCTTTTTCCGCGCGCGATCTCGGGCGCGCCGCGCAGATCTACGACACGATGTTGCGCGAAGAAAATTGCGCGATCATTCTTTGTCTGGCCGGGTCGCTTTTTTCCGCCGGGCTCAAGAATGTGGTGGTGGATCTAATCCGCCATAACATGATCGATGCGATCGTTTCCACCGGCGCAATTATCGTGGACCAGGACTTTTTCGAGGCGCTCGGCTTCAAGCATTACAAAGGTGAGATCAACATGGACGACGATGTCCTGCGCCGACTCGGGATCGATCGGATCTACGACACGTATATCGATGAAGATCAGTTGCGGATCTGCGACGCCACTTGTGGTGAAATCGCCGACAAACTTGAGCCGCGCCCGTATTCATCGCGCGAATTTATCCGCGAGATGGGACGGCACTTGAAAGATCACGCCAAAAACCGGGATTCGGTGGTGCTCGCGGCATTCGAGAACGGCGTTCCGATTTTTGTCCCGGCATTCAGCGATTGCAGCGCCGGTTTCGGATTGATTCATCACCAATGGCATCATCCGGACAAACATCTGAGCATCGATTCGGCGAAGGATTTCCTCGAACTGACCAAGGTGAAGATCGACTCGAAGCAGAGCGGCCTGTTGATGATCGGCGGTGGTGTCCCGAAAAATTTCGCGCAAGACACCGTGGTAGCCGGTGATTACCTCGGGTTCGACGTCGGCATGCACAAATATGCCATTCAGATCACGGTGGCGGATGATCGCGATGGCGCGCTCAGCGGTTCGAC
>JBEEGU010000145.1:0-5703 GCA_041167025.1 Verrucomicrobiota bacterium | reverse complement strand
TGAAATGCAAGCGCGTCGTGCGCCTTTTGGCCAAACCCTATCGCGCAGTGTCATCGGCACGGCTTCGCTGACTAAATTGGTGGGGTTTCCCGATGGTGATTATGTCAGCGTTATTTTCAAAACTCGGTTCGAACAAAAATCGCAGACAGCCGAGCGCGTCATTCTCGTGAAACAACCCGCTGGGTGGCGTGTCATAGACTACCGAATCTACTAGCGACGAATCTGACTGTAGTATTCGAAAGACTTTTACGAGTCGTTGTAGGGCAAGCGCTCCGCTTGCCAATGGGTAAAACCGGCAGGCGGAGCGCCCGCCTACAATTTTCATGTTGGTCATCCCAAGATTCGCCATGGCCATGTGCGCAGCTAAGGAACCGGCAAACGCAGAAAAGAGCGATTTGCTCGAATTATCTCAACAGGCTCTAGACGCCGATCCCCATGCACGTCGGGCGAACGCCACCGCCTCGCGCATGTTTTAGATTGTCACTGACGCGTGGCGCTAGATACTGCTCCCATGAACTTTACCAAAAACATCGGGATGCTTCTGTTAGCTATTTATTTGATCCTCGTCGGGCTTGTATCGTTGTTTTCCATTGCCATTCCGTCCATGGTCCTGGGAATCCTCGCGCTCGTCGCTGGAATTTTCATCCTGATCGGGCGATAACTTCTAGCGCTAAACACTGGTGAAACGAAGTGTCTTCATCAGTCATTCCTCCGGAGACAAACCGGTTGCAGAGGAAGTTCGCGTCTTCCTCGAGAAAAACGGCGTATTGTGCTGGATCGCTCCGCGCGATGTCATGCCGGGCGAGAATTACGGCGCGGCGATTTTGGACGCGATTGATGAGTGCCGTGTCTTCCTCCTAATCCTCAGCCATCATTCGAATCAATCGAACCAGGTTGCGCGGGAAGTAGAGCGCGCGGCCAGCAGTGACTCGATCATTATTCCATTTCGCATCGAGGATGTTCAACCGTCGCGCAACCTCGCTTTCTATGTCAGTTCGGCGCATTGGCTGGACGCAACAGAAAAGCCGGTGCAACGACATTACGAAGATTTGCTAACGGCGATTCGAGATTGGCAGAAAAACGAGGGATCCGAGCAAACTGGCAAGCCGAGCGATGGGGCGCCGCCTCCTCTCCCCGTAGTGTCGACTCAGCGGTCGGCGGGCTATCCGACCGCCCGAGTTGCAATGGTAATCGGCGCGCTCGCTCTGCTGTCCCTGGGCGGACTGTTACTCTATAAGATGTCTTTGCGGAACAAGGCCGCTCAAACGACGGCTGTAGGGGAAATCAGTTCGCTGTCGCCGGTGCCGGCAACGCCAATACCAAGCCTCGCACCCTCGTCCACACCCGAAGAATCCGTCGCTCCTTCGGCCGCCCCTGCCCTGCCGGAGACGACCGTCCCTCCTACTGCACCGGTCGCGCGTCGAAAGCCGGGCGAGCCATTGCATTCACCGGCAGGGTCTGAGCAGCCTGCCATTGCACCGAGTGTGAACGCTCCGCGGTTGCGACCGGGCCAACCGTTGAATCCATCCGTGCCGGAACCCAGCCCTCCAACACCGACGGCAGAAAATGCTCCAGTTGTGCACGAAGTAGCTGCTTCATCGCAACTGAACGAAAGTTCCGGAGCTAATTTGGCGTTCGACGGAAACCGTGACACCGCCTGGGTCCCCAAAGGCAAACTCGTCGATCAATCGATCAGCGTTCACTTCAAGTCTCCGGCTGTCATTCGCGCCGTCTCCATTCTGAATGGTGTCGGCCAAGATGAAGAACGTTATCGATCGAGCAATCGCATCAAGACGCTGCGGATTATGCTGAGCGATGGAACCAACAAGATGGTGACTTTTAAAGATGAATTGAAAATGCAACGTTTCGAATTGGACCGTCCCGCGATGGCTAACTGGATAAAATTCGAAATCGTATCGGCTTTTCGCGGATCAAAATCGACTCGGTCGGGAATAGCGGAGATCACATTCAATCCGCCACCCTGACACCGTGGTCGCACCCAACCCGTAAACTTCCCGTCTCCGCGTTTTGTCATCCCGAGGGTGCGGGATTGCGACCGGGGGCGTGCTGACCTGGCACAATGTCTATTGAGTACGCCGCGTAAACAGTGCGCTCAAGAAACTTCGTGAGGTCCTTCACTTCGTTCAGGATGACCCCATCGTGCGGCCTTCCTCTCAAGCGTCATGACCGTTGTAGGGCAAGCGCTCCGCTTGCCGACCCAACAGAAGATGGCAGGCGGAGCGCCCGCCCTACAAACAAACGATGAAAAAGGGAGGGAGCCTATCTAAACTCGCCAAGACGAAATCGTTTTCGCACGTATTGCGCGACCACGTCATCGTCCGGATACTGAAAATCGAGGACGGCGCTGTTCATCCCGGCGCCTACATGGATGGCTTCGAGCACACGGCCATTACCCTCAAGCAGCAACAGTCCCTGATCGAATTTGCGCGCGATCTCGGCGAATTTTCTGGCGTCGGCCGGCACGAGCTTGATCCGGACGCCCTTGTGATCGCGAGCCAATTGCACGTCGCTCACGCTCCAAATCGTGAGGAGAGGGTGTTGATTGTCCAGCGTGACACGGTGCGAGTCTTTTCCCTGCTTCGGGGCTGAAGCAAAGATTCGAAACAAGGGCGTTTTCGTATCGGCCGGCTTGATATCCGCGGCAAATCCGACGCCGCTCGAAAGCAAACATGTTCCCATAACCAACGACATCGCCAGCCGTTTATTCATTCGGTAATGAAAACAAAATTGTTCGATTTGAATCAATCAACAAAGCATACCGCTTGCATAGGGACTAAGAGGCTCGACGAACTAGCCGGATTGTTCCAGCAACTTCATCATTTGCGATGCGAGTTTCGGACCGATCCCCGCTTCCTCGTGTTTGAAGTAGACGAAAGTATCGGTCCAACGCTCGCTCTGCTCGCACACAAACGCTGACCAGCGCTCCACATCGTTCTCGGAGTAATCTTCCCTACGTAGCCGGAGATAACCGTAATCAGCCGTGGCGATTTTCGGTGTCGCGAATTCTTCGTTTTCAGCGATGCAAAGGGCGACATTCCGGTCCCGGAAGATTTGCCAGATATCATCGCCAAACCATGAGTCGTGGCGGAATTCGAACGCCGCGCGCATCCCGGTTGGAAAACAATTGACGAAATCAGCCAGAAGCACCGCATCTTTTTTAAAATTTGGCGGGAGCTGAAAGAGAATCGGTCCCAGTTTTTGTCCCAGTCCGCAGACGACATCGTGAAAGTAACGCATTGTGTCTGCGCAATCGCGCAACTTCGACCAATGAGTGATCTTTTGCGGCGCTTTCAAAGCAAAACGAAAGTTTTCCGGCGTCAGCTTGTTCCAGTTCTCGATCGTTTTGGCAGCCGGGATGCGATGAAAAGTGTAATTAATCTCCGTCGTCCGAAATCGCTCGGCGTAAAATGGCAGCATCTTCGCCGTTGGCAGATCTTCCGGATAGAAGTTGCCTTTCCACTCCGCGTATTGGAAGCCAGATGTGCCGATCCAAGTAGTCACGCCGATATTATAGGATCAGGCAAACACTCAACATCAATATCCAATATCGAGCGCGGAGTTGTCGTCGCGGCGCCGCCGAGGTGAATCGTGCTCTCCGAACCGTCGGACTGTGGTAGTACTTGTCTGCGCCTGATCGGGAACTAATGCCGGACGGTTCGGAGAGCCGTCCCTACCTGGCAATGGCGAATCGAGGAGCCGGGAGGGACGCGAAACTACAGCTGATTAGACGAAATCGGCGGCGTGACCGATTCCAATGCGGGAAGACCGTTGGTCGGGAGATCCGCGGCGACTGCAAGTTCGTCCGATGGTGCGCTCTCCAATCCGTCCGCGGTGTAAGCGCTCACCGCGAAGAAAGTAATTGGTTGATCGATCAGAACACTGACGCTGGTCTCGTTCTCGAGGGCGCGCTTCCATGTGTACCGACGACTTTCACTTCCGATATAGAGCTGATAACCGATCACGGTTGTGTCCGGCGATGGATCCCAGGCGAGCGTAACATAACGCGCACGGGAGCTTATGACCGGCGCTACTTCGTTTGCATTCAGTGACGCGCCGCGACTCGTGGGTGAGTTGGACGGCGAAATCGCGGATGGTGCCGGCACCGGCGAGTTCACTGGAGTCGGTGCGATAGGTCCAACAGTGGATGAACCGGACACCAAAGAAGCTGCAGCGGATGCTCCAGAATGTGAATCTCGACGCGGAAGTTCGGGAAGTGGTTCCGATTGGGCGGCGCCTCCGTAGCTATAAATGAGCATGACCGATTTTTTGGACGGAAGAATCAGCACGTCATCCGCGAATACCCGATTCAAGTTCAGCAACCCGAGCACTATGACTGCTACGGCGATTAGGCCATTTCGAGTGAATGCGGAATAAGCGAATTCGTCCTGCGGCATCGCATCGCTTTAACGAGATGACTGGAAATTACAATAATAATAAAATCCAAACTCGGCCAAAATCGAATGGGGACGGACCCAACCCCTGAGGTTAACCGTTGCTCCGGACAACCCGACCGACAGACTGAGCGCGACTCATTGCCTATCCGCGTCCGACTTTGGCTTTTGCCGGTAGCGACCAATCTGAAGTCGTCTCTCTCTGAGCGACGCGATGCGTGACGGCGTTAAGATCCGCGCGTCGCAGAGCGAAGCGTCTACAACTTATTCACGTGTAACGTCGCCGCGGCCAAACTGGAACACGCAAGGTGGATCGGCCGCTCCGCGGGCGATGCTAAACAATCGCGCCGCCAGGCGCACACTGATATTGTTTGAGCGCTTCCCGCTCCAATTTAACATTGCGCGCGGAGCACACGATCCACCTAAGACAGTCCGTGAAAACCCTTGGCCGGTTGAGACCGGATATTCCGCCAAACCAGCAGCGCAGCAATCACGGTCGTGACAACGAGACCCATTCCGAATTCGTCGATGATATATCGCGTCGGTCCAGTATCTCGCGTCAGCGGAGTGAAGATTGATTGGATGAAAAGGTTGTGACTGGCATGCAGAATCGCAGCAGGCCAAAGGCTGCCCGAACGCGCTACGATCCAGGCAAGAATGAAGCTGTCGGCCACGACCATGACCGTGAAACAAGTTAATCCGTACCAGGCGGGGCCGCCGCCGTTGTAATCGGCGAAGAGAAGTACGGGGTAATGATAGGCCGCCCACATCAGGCCGCTGATTAATCCAACCATTGGAAAGCTGACTACTTTGAACAGCTCCGGAACGAGGAAGCCGCGCCAGCCGATCTCTTCCCCGAGAGCGCGCCCTAACTTCGGAACCAGCCCAATCGTCGCGGTCAGCAAAAGGAAAAGTGGCAGCACGATATGGGACGGGAAGTTTCTCCAGCCGAATTGTTCCGCCGTCCGTGTGACGAAATCGAGCTGGGCAAAGCCGCCGAGAGGCGTGAGCCAGACCACGAGATAAACTGGCAGGGTGTACGCAATCGGAATCACATAACCCAGCCACGCATAGCGGTTGTTTCCCCAGCGCCAGGGCAATTCTCGAATGCTTTCGTGAAAAATACGTTTCGTAGCAAAGGCGGCCAGCGCGGGGCTCCACATACCGCCGGTGACATAAATCAGATTGCCGGCGTCCATTTTGCCAGCGTACAAAATAAAGGCATCAAAGACGCCGGTGAACAGCATCGTCAGGACATAGAAGCAGACGATTTTCTTCCACACGCGCGCCC
>JBEEGU010000144.1:0-5643 GCA_041167025.1 Verrucomicrobiota bacterium | reverse complement strand
TAAAGGCGGTCGAATCCATCACTTGTAGCCGTTTCGTCAGCGCCTCGGTATAGCTGACCTGGTCATAACGCTGCGCCGCTGCATCCGCTTTCGGATCGCGATCGTAAACGCCATCGACCTTCGTCGCTTTAAGGATGACCTCAGCGCGAATTTCACTCGCCCGTAATGCCGCAGTCGTATCAGTGGAAAAATATGGGTTGCCTGTGCCCGCGACAAAAATGACGACACGTCCAAGTTCAAGATGGCGAATCGCGCGCCCGAGAATGAACGGCTCAGCGACATTTTTCATCTCGATTGCGCTTTGCAATCGGGTGTTGACGTTGAGCTGCTCCAACGCGCTTTTCAATGCCATCCCGTTAATTACCGTCGCGAGCATCCCCATGTAGTCCGCCGTGGTTCGATCCATTCCCCGACCAGCGGCAGACAATCCCCGCCAAATATTGCCGCCACCAATCACAATCGAAACCTGAACACCCAACTCGTGCACTTCCTTGATCCTTTCGGCGATCTCACGGACCACCCGGAACGAAATATTGTCGCGTCCACCTCGCTCCTGCAGCGCTTCTCCGCTTAATTTCAGGACAATCCGCTTGTAAGCGGGCGCTTCAGTTTTCATCGAGTCAGATGAAACAAGACCGGTCAATTTTTGGAAAGCAAAATGCGCGGCGAGCACGGTCCAGCCGTTACCCGCGAGGCGCGATTGCGATATGATGACCTCGCACGAATGCGCCCGCGGCCATTCGCCGTTTGCCCTCCAGTTGGACCTCTTGCAGCAACAAAGCGCCACTGCCTGCACCGACCACAAGACCGTCATCATCCGCGCGGATGATCTGTCCCGGGCTGCCATGTTCGTCCACAACGACCGCGCGATGGATCTTTAACTTCGAAGACTTCTCTTCTTTTTGACCGACGGTCATAAATGCTCCCGGCCACGGATTGTATGCTCGGATTTTCCTTTCGATCGCGTCCGCCGTCTCCGACCAATTAATCCGGCCCGATTCACGACTTAATTTTGCGGCGTAGCTGGACAGGGCGTTGTCTTGCGGCGTTCGCGGGGCCCGCCCTTGCGAGATCAGATCCAACGCTGCCAATAAAGCGTCCGGCGCTACTTCTGCCAGTCGGTCGTGCAAGAGCGCGCCGGTATCGGTGGGATGAATTGCAATTTTGCGCTGCGACAAGATATCCCCGGTATCGAGCCCTTCGTCCATATACATGACGGTGATCCCCGTTTCCAGGTCACCGGCGGCGATTGCCGCTTGAATCGGAGCTGCGCCTCGCCACCTCGGCAACAGCGACGCGTGCAGATTTAGGCAGGCGAATCGAGGAATGGCGAGGAGTTCCGGCGGCAGGATCTGGCCGTAGGCAACAACAATGATGATATCGGGCTGAGAAGCCCGAATTTGGTCGAGCGATTGCGGTTCCCGGATGCGCACCGGTTGCAGAATTGGCACGTCTAAATCCGCGGCCGCTTGCTTGATTGCTGGTGCTTGAATGCGCTGATCTCGGCCGACCGGTTTGTCCGGCTGGGTCACGATGGCGACGATGTCGTGCGCGGATTTTTGTAGCGCGCGCAACGTCGGCACACCGATTTCACCGGTGCCGATGAAAACGACACGCATGGGAAACTATGGCATCAACCGGTGGGTGGCCCGCGCCGGTCGGCGACGTCGAGGTGCCATGGCTTTGGACATCTGTTTTTCTCCGGCAGTGACCTCGCGCTGTCCCACGGAAGAGGCGCAGCCGGTGCAAAGGTAATCGAAAATCTCTTTATCGGGCAGGATCAAGAGAAGCCGCTCACGCACTGGCATGGCCGCCTTGCATTTGTCGCAATACAGGCTCGAAGCGGTTAAACTTTCAAATTGCTGCTGGCTCATACACGCCGTCGTTCACACTCTCTAAGATGTGGAGTAAAACTTTGGCGGGCGGCTGGGTTGCGTCAACTACCGTAATCTTCTCTTTGGGATAATGGGCCAGAACCGGTTTCGATTCTGCTTCGTAAGTCGCCAACCGGCGCTGAATCACCTGCTCGTTCGCGTCGTCGAGACGATTGTCTTTCAAAGCGCGCTTTTTTAACCGGCTAAAAAGCGTCTCTCGGTTCGGGCACGAGAGATGAAACACTTTCTCGACGTCGATCATTTCCTCCATGATTTTGGCCTGGCCGACATTTCGGGGAATCCCATCCAGGACCAGGATGTCGATGTCTGGTTTGAACTTGTGGGCGTCCACCGCGGCGTCGATCGCTTCTTTCCAAAGTTCAACGGTGACATCGTCAGGGACCAGCTCGCCTTTGCTGGAATACTCGAGGAAGGCCTTGCCCACTTTCGTCCGGGTATCGATCGAGCGAAACACGTCGCCGCACGGGCAATGATAGAAACGCGGAATGCTGCCGAGTGTCTTGCCCTGGGTGCCTTTGCCGCTGCCAGGCGCACCAAAAAGAAGGAAAGTCTTGTATTTCATGAGCGCACTCCGTTTATACCGCAAATGCGGTCTGATTCACAACCGTGGAAATCCGCGGAGAAAGCGGATTGCCTGAAAATTATTCCCCAGCCGTAACCGGATCCACGTTTACGCGCCGCCCGGAACGATCGAATCGAACATTTCCGTCAATTAAAGCGAAGATCGTGTAGTCGCGGCCAAGGCCGACGTTTTTGCCAGGCAAAAATTTGGTGCCACGCTGGCGGATAATGATGTTGCCAGCGACGACCATTTCACTGCCAAACCGTTTCACACCGAGCCGTTTGCTAACGCTGTCCCGGCCATTCTTGACGCTGCCTTGTCCTTTTTTATGAGCCATAGAAAGAAAGTAAAAGTACTAAAGGACGCAGAAACTTACTCTGACTTTTTCGCAGCCGTCTTTTTGGCGCCCACACTAATGCTCTTAATTTTGACGCGGGTAAGCTTTCGGCGATGTCCGACGGTGCGGTGATAGCCTTTTCGGCGTTTGAATTTGAAGGCAATAACCTTCTTATCCTTACGCTGTTCCACCACTTCGGCCGTCACCTTGGCACCCGAAATTAATGGATCGCCATGCTGAAACTTGTCGCCATCGGCGTGCATGAGCACGTCACCGAAAGTAGCGGTTTTTCCTGCCTCGACGTCGAGCAAGTCGACATCAATCGTGTCGCCTTCAGCCACACGATACTGTCGTCCGCCTGTCTTGATGATTGCGTAAGCCATAAAAGAAAATGCTTCGGGGAGAAAAGCCGCGCAAAGTTCCACAGAAGCAGGCTTTTGACAAGCAGAATAAACAAGAAGAGGCAGTGGCTTTTGCGGCAGGAAGTGAAACCGCGTCCCAGACAGCCTCAATGAAACTCAGGTTAACGACGATTCGACGAATCCTCCTGGCCTGAAACCAGGAATACGATCTCGCCCTTGTGCGACCGCGTCTCATAGTGACGGAGAAGCTCGGCCGCTACTCCCCGGCGGAATTCTTCGAATTTCTTGGTCAATTCCCGGGCAACGCACAATTCGCGCTCCGGCATTATCTCGCCGCAGGCAGCGAGGGTTTTGAGCAAGCGATAGGGCGATTCGAAAAATATGGTAGTCTCGGCGCGCTCGGCCGCCGCCCCCAGCTCGCGTTCTCGCTGGCCGCTTTTCACCGGCAGAAACCCCCGAAAACAGAACCGCTCAGTCGCGAATCCGGAGCCGGTTAGTGCGGTTAGAACCGATGAAGGTCCGGGGATAATGGTGAAGGGCAGCCCGCGTTTGATGCATTCCCGGATGAGCCGTGCGCCGGGATCGGACACACCAGGCATTCCGGCATCGGTAATGAGAGCGACGGTCTCTCCAGCGGCGATGCGCTCGATTAATTGGGCGGTGCGCATTGCTTCGTTGTGCTCATGATAACTAATGAGCGGTTTCGCAATCTGATAATGCTTTAACAACATGCCCGAATGCCGCGTGTCCTCTGCCGCGACGACATCGGCGGATTTCAGCACCTCAAGCGCACGTAGTGTAATATCGCCCAGATTACCGATAGGAGTGGCCACGACCGCAAGCATGCTTGACCATCGGATGAGAATGGATGTTGCGCTATTTCCTTTGGCGAATGCCGCTGCTTTAGAAATGAAGCGGCAGGATCAAAGTGAGAGCACGCCGGTACCGGCAATGTGGGTGGCAGATTGGGCTGACGCAGATGTCGAACGTTAAAGTCGCATTTCTGCGCTGGTCGCTCCGGATGCTCCTTTTCGCACTGGTCCTCGTCTTGGCGACCGTGGCTTTGATCTATGTTCGACAGCATTCGCTCATCTATCATCCGCGAGCGTACGATTCATCCTATCGGGATGCGCTTCCAGATAACGGCGTCGAGATCACCTACATGCTGCCGATCGGAGAACAGACGGCTTATTATATACCCGGACACGAGAAGGTGCCGACCCGTGTCTGGGTAGCTTTTTGCGGCAATGGTTCGCTCGCCCTCGATTGGACGACGATACTTGCCAATTATCCAAACAACGGCGACGCCTTTTTGTTGATTGATTATCCTGGCTACGGAAAGAACCGCGGCTACGCAACGATCCAAAGCACACGAGCAGCGGCCGACAATGGTGTGCGTGCTCTGATCGAGCGGCTCGCGCTGCAGGAGGAACAAGTTCATCTCTGTGTCATCGGCCACTCCTTGGGTTCAGCCGTGGCACTGGATTTCGCAACCCGTCACCGGGTCGAGCGCATCGTCGCGATCGCGCCTTTCACGACGTTGCGCGAAGAAGCGGCAACTGTGGTGGGGCATCCCCTGTCGCGATTACTGGTGGAAAATTACGATAATCGAAAAGCACTCGCTCAAATCGCAGAACGAAATCCAGGCGTGCATGTCTCGATCTTTCACGGCGTGGAAGATCAAGTCATTCCCTGTGAAATGGGTCGCGAGTTGGCGCGTGAATTTTCCAACGTGGACTTCTTTCCGATCTCCGGCGCGGACCACGTCAATGTGCTGACCCTGGCAAAGGACAGAATCATCACCAGCATGACCAATTAAAGCTTCCGTTTAAATTGCTGCCGGATGTGGCACGTTGGAATGATCCAAGCTTCGGAGTACTGGTAATGAAACCGTCTTTCCAATCCGGCTTGCCCAGCGGCCGTTTCCCGAAAACGGACTATTTTTTTCATTCCGGTCTGGGTGAATGGCGCGGGGGCTACTCCGCTCCTTTTGACGGCGATGATCCATCACCCTGTCGCAATTTTCACAACTTGAACCGCGCATTTCTGATTGAATCGGCCCGGGAGCGCTCGAAGGAGATGGCGGTTTTCGCGGTGGTCGTGCTGGCTTCGGCCTGGCCGGTCATCTATATGGTCATCACCGTGGTGAAATTGCTGGCGACGAGTCGTCCTTTGAACTAAACCGACGAGGTCTAGCGATCGGGCGGCCAGCGAAACTCGTCGCGATAATGAGCAGTTTCTTCCGGGGCGAAGCCGTGTCGCATGATGTTTTCGGTAACGACGCGAGGGACGACGAAATTCAGGAGATAATCTTCGCCACCAGCTTTCGTTCCTCCTCCGCTCATTTTAAATCCCCCGAATGGATGGCGTCCCACGACTGCTCCGGTGCAGGACCGATTAATATAAACGTTACCGGCAACCAGTTCGGCTTTGGCGCGTTCGATGTTGGCCGGGCTTCGTGAGAAAAACCCTGCGGTCAGCGCGTAA
>JBEEGU010000143.1:0-9390 GCA_041167025.1 Verrucomicrobiota bacterium | reverse complement strand
CGGAAAGATGATCAGGTTTTCCGAAAGAAACTTTGGCTCATGCGCGACCATTGAACCGTCCAGCTCAATCGTTTGGGCGAAGGGGCGTCCGCTCTTGTGAGCAACGAACATAATTTTTCTGGGCTCTTCATTGGTTGCGACGAGAGCGCCGAAAAGATTTGCAGGAATGCGGCGCCCTCGACCACTGATGCATGGCACCGCCCAGGCGACGGTTTCGCCGAGAACATTTTGACGGTTCAACACTGCGGCCAGCCGGGAAGACAACGATTGCGGCAATTTAATCGGCAAGTTGAGCTCCGCTGGCACATTGAGTTTTTTAATGGTGAGCCAAATTTTTGCCTTCATCGCCCGCAGAATTTTTGGGGCGAAATAAACAAATGCCGCGATCGCGGATACGAAAACGATCAGAGCGAGGATTGGATTGTGATAAATCAGAGCCAGTCCTCCGACAACGGCTACATCTTCTCCGAAACTCAGGGCAATGTTCGAGAACGGCTCCGGCGACGTATTAGTGGTTAGACGCGTCGCGGATTTGGCGGTGTGTGTGATCAAACTTGTCCCGCCGGCGAGCAATCCTACAATGACGGTGAAAAGCGGAGTGGGATGACCCAAGACCTGGATCGCGAGTAGGGCCCCCCCGATCGGGCGAATCACCGTGTGAACGGCATCCCAGGCCGAATCGATCCAGGGAATTTTATCGGCCAGAAATTCAACCAGATAAAGAAGGCCGGCAACGCCGAGCACAACCGGATTCCCCAGGACCTCGAGCGATTGATAGGCCGGCGCCAGAGTGATCCAATGAAAATGGATGGCCAGACCAGTGGCGAAAACGGTCAGGTATAGATTGATGCCGGCGAGGCAGGCCAGACCCAGCGCTACCCCGAGAAGATTCAAGCGTTCCACCATCGGAATTATCAACCCAGGCCAAACTAGCGCAAGCCCCCTTGCGATTGAACCCGATCAAAGCAAAATGCTTGTGCTACACTTTCGCGCCATGCTCGATATCCGTCTCATTCGCGAACAACCGGACCTCGTGAAAAATCGTCTCGCGGTTCGCGGCGGCGGCGTTGAATCATCAATTGCCGAAGTGTTGCGCGTCGATGTCGATCGCCGGAAAGCCGAAACCGCGCTGCAGCAGCTCAATGCCGATCGCAAACGCTTGAGCAAAGATATCGGAGCGAAGCGAGCCCGCAGTGAACCGGCCGCCGACCTGGAAAACCAAGGGAGGGAGATTGGCGAAAAAATTACCGCTCTCAACCAACAGACGGCGGAATTGGACGAGCAGCAACGCAACTTGTTGCTGCAGATCCCCAACTTGCCGCACGAAAAAACGCCGGTGGGCGGGGATGCGTCCGACAACGTGGTCGTTCGAAGTTGGGGCGATAAGCCGCAGTTCGCCGGAAAGCCATTGGACCACGTCGTCCTCGGGGCGAAGTGGAAATTGTTCGACTTGGAACGCGCGGCGAAGTTAAGCGGCAGCGGATTTATCTGTTTTACCGGCGCCGGCGCGAAATTGGAGCGCGCTCTCATCCAGTTCATGCTCGACCTGCACACACTGGAGAATGGCTACACCGAGCTGAGCCCGCCCTTTCTAGTTCGGCGTGACTGCATGATCGGCACCGGTCAATTGCCCAAGTTTGAGTCGGACATGTATGGACTCGAAAATGGAGAGCTGTTTCTCGCGCCGACAGCGGAGGTACCAGTGACAAATTTTCATCGTGAAGAGATTTTGCCGGCGGAGGATCTTCCGAAGAAGTTTGTCGCGTACACTCCCTGCTTCCGTCGCGAAGCGGGCTCAGCGGGCCGTGAAACCCGCGGCCTGATTAGGGTGCATCAATTCGACAAAGTTGAACTGGTCAAGATCACCGCACCGGAAGAATCGTATGACGAATTGGAAGCCTTGACGGCAAATGCAGAGCGGGTTTTGCAATTGCTGGGACTTCATTACCGCGTCCTCGAACTGTGCACAGGCGATCTCGGCTTCCACTCGGCCAGGACATACGACATTGAAGTGTGGTCGCCGGGGCAGGATGCGTATTTGGAGGTATCGAGTTGTTCGAACTTCGAAGAGTTCCAGGCGCGACGAATGAACCTCAGATTCAAAGATGCGGAAGGGAAGAACCGTTTTCCGCACACTCTTAACGGCTCAGGGGTGGCGCTGCCCCGATTGTTTGCGGCATTGATCGAGACTGGACAACAGCCGGACGGTTCCATCCGCATTCCGGAGAAGCTGCAAAGCTACTTCGGCGGAAGTGAGATCAGGTAGGGACGTTTGACTCGTTCGCTCCCGCTCTCTCGCCCTTTCGGGCTGCCCGTCTATGTCGCTCGGCTCCCGCCGCCTCCATTCTCCGAAACGTCCGGACGGCTCGGAGAGCCGTCCCTACCTGATGCAAATTTCACGAAGGCGCGTCAAATAGATCTAGTTGGGCGCGATTTTTTTCGGCTACGATTTCATTTTCCTGAGAAGGCAAAGCCAATGCGAACCCTAAACGTTCTGCCAGGCGCCGGCATGTCTCCGGGGCAAAGCCCTCGAAATGATTGCTGACAAACGCCCAGACGTTGCGTACCTCGGGCAGGTGGCGTTCAATTCGAATCGACCAACTTTCGAGAGCAGCCTCGCGTTTCCAGAGGAGCTTCTCATAGCGATGGAGATGTTTTCCATCGGTGTGGTATTTGGTGCCGTAATCTCCCAAGAGCCGCAGATATAAAAAATCAGCGGTGAGTGGAAGAAACTCGAACGGCGCGAGGTTCCGTTCGTTCAACGCGCTGGTGTCGGCCCAGACCCAGCCGATTCGATATTTTTCGAGAAGGCCGATGAATTGCGGCCGGTGCCATCCGCTATGGCGAAATTCGATCGCAAAACGAAAATCGCGCGGCAACTGGCGAAGGAAAGCGCGCAAGGCCGGCTTCCCATCTTTCGGCAAAAACGAAGGGGGCAACTGGATCAAAATGACCTGTAATTTGGCCGCGAGCGGCTCAATCGCGCGCAAGAATTGGGTGACTTCGGCGGTACAGTCACGCAGACGGCAGGCATGCGTGATTGCCCGCGGAAGCTTGCAGGCAAATCGAAAACTCGCCGGCGTCATTTCCACCCACCGGCGTACGACCTCCGCGTCAGGCGCGTGGTAAAATGTCGAATCGATCTCGACTGTAGGAAAATAACGCGCATAAAATTCGAGCCAGCGGGATTCGGGCAAATCCTGCGGGTAAAAAGCGCCGCGCCAATCTTCAAAACCCCAAGCGCAGGTGCCAATACGGATTTTCTGCTGATCAGTAAGATTCAAAGAGCCTCAGCATCCTAATTCGTTTTTGGACAGCGCGAAAGATCCCGCTCGGCAGGCTAAATTGCACGCGGTAAATCGGGTTGCCCAACTTGACGGAGCGGAGAACTCAACTACCCTGCGGGACCCCATGAAGGATCGAATTCTCGTCCCCATTTTGTGTTTGCTTTTAGCCCTGGTATTACCTGGGCTTTCGGACGCTGCCGTCGTGTTTAAGCCAGGCCAAAAAACCAAATATGTGGCTCCGGGTGAGGAAGAACTGAGCGGCAACGCCCAGCAACTGTTTCAGGCCGGGCAGGAAGCGGAGAAACAGGGCAATCTCCGGCGGGCGATCAAAGCTTATCGGTCGCTGGTTCGAAAACATCCGAAGGACGCTCTTGCTCCCGGGGCGGCCTATCGCGCGGGCCAGCTTTTCGAACAGGTGCATGATTACCTGAACGCCGCTGACTCGTACCGTTATCTGGTGGAAAGATACCCGGCCAGTCCGAATTTTGAGGAGGCCATAGAGGGACAATTTCGGGTCGGCGAAATGTACCTGAATGGCCGGAAAATTAAGTTGGGCGGGGTTATTTCGTTTGGCAATCCGCTGGAACGATCGGTCGAGATATTTGCGGCTGTCATTCGAACGGCGCCCTACGGCAAATACACGGCCCGGGCCCAATTCGATATCGGGATGGCGCGGGAAAAACAAAAGATTAACGACGCCGCCATTTCGGCATATCAGGCCGTTGTCGACAAGTTTCCGAATGATGTAATGGCTCCCAATGCCCAATATCAAATCGGTTACCTTTGGTTTAATGCAGCCAAATCCGGCACCAAGGATATCGACGCCACGGAGAAAGCGCGGACCGCTTTCGAAGATTTTCTGTTTCGGTTTCCAAATAGCGAAAAGGCCCCGCAAGCACGCACTTACCTCGGGCTTCTTGCGCACAAACAGACGAGCACGGCGTTTAACATCGCGAAGTTTTACGACAAACAAAAACATTACCGCGCCGCTGTCATTTACTACAATGAGGTGATTCGTCAGCAGCCGGGGTCGAACGAGAGCGAGAAAGCAAAGAAACGGATTGATCAGATCACGGCCAAAGTTGGCGAGAAAGCTTTGCGGCCCGTCGGCGAAGAGGCCTCGCTTGCGCAAAAGAAGAAGACAGACGAGCGATCAACGGCTGGGCGACAATCCGCGTCAGGGGGAGCACCCAACACTTCCGCTCCGTTGCCACCACCAGAGACAGATGTCTCCCTTCCGCCTGCGGCATCGTTGCTGCCGGACACCACGACCGCTCCGGCGACTGGACCCAGCTCGGATACGCCCCCCTCTGCCACTGACCCATCGGCTTCGCCGGGCGCGACCGCCTCTCCGGCGCCGTGAAAAGATCGTTCGCGGCCGTCGTCGCCTGTTTTTATCTGAGCGGTTGTCTCGGGTACCAAATCGGGCCAGTTAAGCCGAACTACTTAAGCGACGTTCACACCATCGCGGTGCCGACTTTCAAAAATGAAACGCTCATCCCGCGCATCGAGGTCCTCGTCACAGATACAGTCATTAAGCAGGTGCAACAGGACGGTACCTACAAAATCGGCAACGAAGGCAACGCCGATGCCACTTTAAAAGCAGAGATTTCACGAATCAGCCGTTCGCCCGCGCGCTCCGTCCGCGGAAATGTTTTGGCGACAACGGAATTCAACCTCTCCATGCGCGTGAAATATCGGCTGGTCGGTCGAGACGGAAAAACGATCGGTCTGCCGGGCGAAGCGGTTGGCACGACTAGTTTTTTTGTCGGCAATAGCGGAATCACGGCCCAGGCCTTGGAATCAGGACCGGTCGGCGACGTGACAAGCGATGAACGCCAGGCTCTCCCGCTCGCTGCGGAAGAGCTTGCCACGCGCTTGGTCAGCCAACTAAGCGAGGGTTGGTGATGACCGATGAAGGGTGAAGAAAAACTTTGGAGCATTCTAAACGACAAGCTCGATACTTTGCGTGCGAGCAATCGTCTGCCGGAAGCGATCCGGGTAGCGGAGAGCGCATTGGATCTGGCCAAGCGGGCCTTTCCTGACGATCCTGCTCCAGTCGCGTTAAGTTTCGAAAAGCTGGGCCAACTTCTCGATCAAAACGGCGATCGCACGGCCGCGAAACCTTATCTGCTGAAAGCGCACGAAATGCTCGAGAAAGTCCAGCCGTCCGATCAACGTGCTTTGTACCGCTCAGCTCGCCGCCTCGCTTTTTCCTGTGACAATCTTGGCCAGCCGGACGAGGCGATCCGTTATTATGAAAAAGCCATTGCGGCTGGGACGCATCTAGAAGATCTCCCGTACTCGGATCTCGGCACGATGTTGAATAATGTCGCTCTCATTTTTCGGAAATCGGGCCGGCCGAAGGCGGCGGAGCCATATTATTTGCACGCTCTGCAAATTTACGAAAAACACCTTGGACCGGAGCATGCTGACGTGGCGTCGGTCCTGAATAATCTCGGCGTGTTCTACACGAACGAACGTCGTTTCAGCGAGGCGGAAAAGGCGCATTTGCGGGCCTTGGGAATTCGGGAAAAAGTCCACTCGCCGACGCATCCGGACATTGCGCAATCGAAGTGCAACCTGGCGGTGGTGTATCACTCGCGCGGCGATTATGGGCGGGCCGCGGAACTTTATCGTGCGTCGCTCAAGAGCTGGGAGGAGGCGACTGATAAGCCGCCGGAAGATTACGAAATTGTGGCTGCTAACTATGCCGATCTCTTGCGCTCGTTAGGCAAGGCGCGCAAGGCGCATGCGCTGGAAGCGCGCGCCAAAAAAAAGAGACGGGGTTAACGATCCTGCGGCCCGGTATTCCACCATGGTCCACACTTGCGCGCCGGGGCGTCGTGGGCATTTTAACATCCTTTCTTGCGCTCACGTGGCGGAATTGGCAGACGCGTACGGCTCAGGACCGTATGGGGAAACCCGTGGAGGTTCGAGTCCTCTCGTGAGCAAACTTTCATAACAAACATTCGCGCGGGCGCGATTTGCGAGGGCACCTGTATGAATGAGCAAAAGTGTGATAGGCTCAGCAATCCCGGTGGATAACATCCTCATCCTGGAATTTTAATCATGAAAACATCTCGCAGCCTCAATCCATTCTTCCTCAGCGGCATCTGCCTGATCATGGCGGTAATTGCGATCGCTCCGGCGGCCGTTTCCGCTGGACGTCAAGTCGTGCCCGCTGGAGGGACATCGCCATTTGCCACAAGTCTTCGCGATGGAGGTCGTGTGATCATGCGGAGGACTCCCGGTTTGGGTAATGACGTGTTCGTTAATCTATGGATCGATGGTGTGCCGGTGCGCGGCATGGGTTACGGTCAAAGCTACGAGGGTTTCTTGCGACCGGGACCTCATACCGTGGCCGTCATGGTTTCGCCCAAGCCCATTGACAAGGATCCGTGGAAAATGACGTTGGATGTGAAGGCCGGCGCGACCTACAGCTTCACGGCAGCGTCCTACGCCGGACATTTGGTTTTAAAACCAAACCGCTAGGCTCGGGGAGTCGGACTCCGGCGGATTCTTTTCGTCTGCGAAGCGGCGAGGCGTCGGCCGCCCTTCACGTAGAAGCATTGCACGCACTGGAAGGCGTCCCTCTAACTTACAGCGTGCTTGCCGCCGATTCCCGCGTTCTTGTCATTACCGGAGCTGGCATATCGGCCGAGAGCGGTATCGCGACATTCCGCGGCACCGAAGGCTACTGGCGCAAACTTGACCCTGCGAAGCTGGCCACGCCAGCCGCGTTCGTGCGCGATCCGGAATTGGTTTGGCAATGGTACCGGGAACGGCGCCAGACGATTCGTGCGGCCAAGCCCAATGCAGCGCACTCCGCAATCGTGCAACTCGCGGAAAGTTGTCGTGATTTCCTTCTCGTCACTCAAAACGTTGATGACCTGCATACACGAGCAGAATGGCGTGGCGCGCATCTTCATCGCGACAAAGTGGTAAAGATCCATGGCGACATTTTTATGACCCGATGTTCGCGATGCACGTTTGACTTTTCGGAACGCGAAGAAGACAGCGCCAATATTTCCTCTTGTCCGCAGTGCAATGCTCGAACGCGTCCGGGAGTGGTCTGGTTTGGAGAATCACTCGACTCCACTCAAATCGAAAGAGTCGAAAGGTTTCTCCAGCGGGGATCGTGTGACGTGGTCCTGGTCGTTGGTACGACCGCTATGTTTGGCTACATCGTGGACTGGGCCAGGCGAGCGAGCGGCCACATCGGGGAGCTTATCGAAATCAATCCCGAGGCGACGTCCCTGTCGCCTTTTGCTACAACATCAATCCGCCAGCGAGCCGGAGTCGCTTTGCCGGCGCTGGTCGAAAGAATGTTGGTCAAGGCGTGATCACGAACTTCTTGCCACTCTACGCCACGTTCTCCGTCCTTTTGGTAAGCCGAAGACAATAAATCAAGGGAGCAGCGCCAAAAACGCCAAAACTGCAGTCGATGAATTGCCAGTAAAGCGGGATGCCGCGAAGTCTGCCACAAATCAATGCGACGAGAATAACCCCTCCGCACGCGGCCAAGCCGATATATAAGACAGCGCGGTATCGCTCCGGATTCATAAAGGGAAGGATGAAAAATGCGGCAATGACGAAATGGCCAAACCCGAGCCAATCCGTTGCGTAGCCGAAGAATGGAAATCGCGAATACGTTTCGCGCACACCGGAATCGACGAACTGTATCCAGCGCGCTAACCCGTGAGGGAAAGTGTGATTAGAAGCGGAACGGGTAAAGATGTGGGTGAGGACAGACAGCTCAAAGCGCAGCGGAAAGGTGGTAAGGCCGCTGATCACAAGGCCAATGATGAACAATCCCAACGTCACCCTGTAGTGGAAGAGAACTGATTTCATATTATAGGCGAGCACTTCGAAGACGCTCCGAAGTAAGCCGCCACATTGGGCTTATACATAATACCCACCAGCAACAAGCCAGCCGTGTATGAACGAATTGCTCGCGCGTCGAGAAATTACGGAGGAAAGGATGCTTGCCGCGCTGACGGTCAACCGCGGCGATGAGCGGCGTTGCGAATCACAACCCAGAGGATAAACGCAATAGACATAATCTTAGTCCTTCTTGTGAACAGAACCGGCCCCGGTAATATGGCGCTCTACCGTCTTCGGATTTCCCGAATACGTGACATCGCCAGCGCCCGTGATCGCGATACGCAGTTTATCGGTGACAGTGACCCAGGCTTCTCCTGCGCCGGTAGTCGACAGTTCGACCACTTTCGCCTGGAGACCTTTCGCTTTTAGCTCGCTGGCGCCGGTTAGATCAGCCAGCAATTCATCCACGGTTCCATCCAATGTGATTTCGGACGCACCGGTGGATTCCACGAAGAATGTTGATCCTGAGATTGAGTGGGCGACAAGAGTGGAGGCGCCGCTCAATTTTGCGCCGGCCAAAGTGGGGCTCGAAACGACGAACTTGATATCTTCGGTGGGTCGGAGACGATCGCGGGTCCGGAGCTCCAGCCGATTACCAGAATTGTGGCTTTCGATATAGGGAAGCAGGTTCTCGTCTGTGGTAATGCTGAGTGAGGCCGGACCGCTCCGCCATTCCACCTTGAAGCCGCCCTTGGTGTGAATTTCCGAAAAAGATTCGATCTTGGGCTGAACCGTAACGATATGACCGTTCCCCCGAATTCCAGCCCAATCACAGGCGCCCAGGCAAAGGCTGGCCAAGCCGAGGGCATAAATTGAAATCGTTCTCATAAAGGTTCCTTTCCGATATGATGCATCCATTCGCCGGTTCGGATTCAAGAAAAGTGAACGGCGCGCGGCTCTCCGCGAACCCCGGGGAGAACACAGCCCTAAAAGGCTTTGTTCGCCAGCTTTGTGATCTTCAGCTTCACCGCATCAGTCAAGGCTCCATCGACGTAAAATTCGACTCGATAATCGCCCGGGGTCCAATCTGTTTCCGGCCGGGAAAGTGCGAAGATGCCATGGGAATCCGGCGCTGTCGCAGCGGTCGTAGCTTCATCGATGACATAATCGGGCGGCGCAATGTCCGCGACCTTTTCCGCGATCCATACGACACGAATTTTCGCTCCCTCGCGCAAACCACCGCCTTGCCAGCGCGCATAAATTTTCGGCGTGGTAG
>JBEEGU010000142.1:0-3644 GCA_041167025.1 Verrucomicrobiota bacterium | reverse complement strand
CAAAGTGCAGGCCGCGCCGAACGACCAGGTCGAATATATCGTCCGGCGTGAATCCTCGGTAGCGCGGCGATTCAAGATGATCGCTGGCCACGAGAAATTTCTTGTGCCCGTTCGGCGCGACAAAGATGGCTTTTTCTGCATCGTAGATGCCGCCGGTGAGAAATTGCAAAGTCAGGAAGGGATGCGTGGTTCCGCCCTTCCGCAGATTGATCTCGATGGCATAAGTTTCCCAGGACTCGGTTTCGTCCGCGCGGGTAACAACAAAATCAATCGCGAATCGGCCAATGACGCCTGCATCTCGCAAAAGGTCTCCGACTTTGGCGGCGTCGCGCGTGATCACGCTCGCGTAACCAGGATCGGCCGGAAAAATACAGCCGAGATAGCTTTGCCCGGTCGGACCGCCCAGCATCTGGTCGTGGGTGGAGAGGAGTTCCACTTTTCCCAGCGGCGTAATGCGCAATTGCACACTTGGGCTTCGCACTTCCTTCGCCGCAACCCCAACGCGTTCCTCGACCACGCCGCCCCGATCGCGAAACTTGGCTTCGTATTCATCAAAACGAATGCGACCAAGTTCGAAACGCATGCCGCCTACTCGCTCGGCTATCGCAGCATCAATGGGGCCGGAAAGATTCGAGAGGTCGACGGTTGCGTTGCCTTCGCCGGAGACGCCTTCGTTCAATTTCACGATAGCCTGTGTGATCGAGGGCCGCTTCTCGCGCATCCGGGCCAGCGCTGAGACGACCTCTTCGATGCTGGTCAAATTGTCGGAACCCAGCGGATGATTAATTCCGGCGCGGGCAAAAAGCTGGCGGCAACCGCTTTTTGTTCCGAAAGAGAGATGCTGCGGATCTGCGCCGTAAAGCGGAATACCCAGGCGCAATGCCAGGTTCCGTTCAAGGAAAGTCGTGTTGTAGCAAACGAGATGAGCGCGATTTTTGTCGTGGATGCCGGTTTCGATTCGCTCGAGCAGGCGCGGCCTCTCCAGTAGCTTAAGGCTCAGAGGACTCGCGGAGTCATCGTAAGGCGAAAGCAAAGTGAGCCGGCGCATCGCGTGACTGGGAATGACGCCCGAAAGGAGATCGAGATAATATTCGATCACACTGGGGTGAATCGCCTGCGAAGTAACGTAGATCATCCGGGCGCGCGGTTGTGCAAGAAGCAAGAGTAAGAAAAGGAAGCGCTCTTCGTAAGCCTGGATCTCGAAGCCTGTCACCGCCATATCGAGCGATATCGATGGAACGACGACGATGGTTTGTTCCTGTTGATTGAAGGATTCGATCAATCGCCAGAGCGAGACAAGCTTTTGCTGGAGTTGCTCGAATTGCGCCGCCGCTTCCTCGGCGGAAACGCCAGGGGGTAGTCCAATTAATCTCGGATCGCGTGTCGCGGGTGGCGCCATGGAGCCAGAGAGTGTGTGAAGCGTACCGCTCGATGCGAGCGAAAACTTTGCGGGTTGGCAGGCAGAACCCGGGGCTGCTTTCGACCTATTTCGCCGGCGATCGAAAAGATATATGGATGCTGAGTGGCGGACACCGCAGGGAGGCGATATTGCTCCCGAACACCTCGGACTGAATCCGCTCGCATGATGGGCTTGGAGGGGCACGCGCCGTTGTGCCCCCATATTTGGGACGCGACAGCGCGCGTCCCTCTAACAAGATTGGGTGTGTCGAAAATGCCGCCTAACTGCGATCAGCGGACGCGGCGAGGGCCATCTGGACGCCGGCTATGGCCATGCCACCTTCACCTACGGCAGCTGCGCAACGTTTGACCGAGCCGGAGCGGACATCGCCGGCGGCGAAAATGTTGGGAAGACTGGTCTCGAGCGCGCTCGGCTGGCGTTTGTTCGCTTTCCAAGCCACGGCGTCCGCCACCTCCAATCCCGTTTTGATGAATCCTTTTTCGTCGCGCGCGACCTCAAGTGGCAGCCATTCCGTGCATGGATTGGCGCCGATCATGGAAAAAACCGCGGTCGTTCTAACAACACGTCGTTCGCCCGTCTTCGTATTTTCCAGCTCAACCTCTTCGAGCATTTTCTTCCCAGACATTTTCCGGATCTGGGTGTGAAAGAGAATCTCGATGTTCTTTTGGACTTGCACCCGACGCGAAAGATAGTTCGACATCTTTGAAAGATCGTCACCGCGAATCACGAGCAAAACTTTGGCCGCGCCATCGGAAAGGAACATCGCAGCCTGGCCTGCCGAATTTCCGCTACCGGCAACGATGACAGTTTCATTACGACAAATCTGACCTTCCAGCGCGGTGGCAGCGTAATACACGCCCATACTCTCAAATTGTTCTCGCCCCTCCGCATCCAGCCGCCGGTAATCTGCGCCGGTAGCAATCAGGACGCTTTTTGCGCGGAGCACGGCGCCGCAACCCTCGATCTGAAGACAGACGCGGTATTCGTCGTTGCCGTCGCCATAATGAAGTGAAAGGGCTTGCGACGGGGTCGAAAATTTCGCACCGAATCGATAGGCTTGTAACTGGGCCAGCCAGGTTAAATCACCACCGTTTATGCCGGTAGGGAACCCAAAAAAGTTCTCGATCAAGGAGGACGAACCCGCCTGGCCGCCGGGCGCGTAACTTTCCAGCACGACTGTTTTCAATCCCTCGGAGGCAGCGTAAACGGCCGCGGCAAGACCGGCCGGGCCTGCGCCGACAATCGTCAGGTCCGAGACGATCTCCGTTTCATTCTCGAGCGCGAGGGGACGAAGCAAACCGGCCTCTTGGGCCACTTCGCGTAATGACGGGCGACGCAACGGAGCCCCCGTTGTCGTAATCAACGCGGGCAAGTCGCGCGTCTTCAGGTGCAGGCGTGTGCTGAGGGCCTGTCCCTGCTCGCTTTCAAATTCGATGAGCCGATGCGGGATGTGGTTTTTATCCAGAAAATCATCGAGTCGACGTCCTTCGCGATCGCCGCGCGTTGCGAGAACACGTAACCCGGCAAATTCCTTATCGCGCCGAAGTCGGCGGCGGCGCATAATTAGCGCGTTCACGATGGTGGCGCTCACGCTTGGGATTTCGGCGAGTGCGCGCCGCAGCTCCGTTGAGGGCACTTCGAGAATCTCCGCTTCCGGTGAAGCCACGCGAGCGGTGGCCAAGGCGGATGTGCCTTGCAACATCGCGACGTCGCCAATGAAATCGCGCTCATGTGCGGTGGCGAGAATCTGTTCCGTGCCGTCGTGCCGGTCGAAAACTTCGACTTCGCCACGCAAGACGATTGTCAGTCCCATATCGCGCTGCCCGGCCTTGAAAATCAGATCCCCCTTCGAAAGCACGCGTCGTTTCCCGAGTGGCTCGAGCAGAGAAAGCTGGCGGTCATTCAGCTTCGGAAAGGCGACGCTCTCCGTGTCGCGGTAGAACTGTTCGTCGTCCTCGGTGTCCGGTATCATCTTGGGCACTTTACGCGCTGAACGCCGCGATCAAAAGAAAGAAGGCAGGGCGCAGACGCCGTTAAATCGATAAACTGTTACATCGTTACATCGGAAGAGGACGGAACAAGGGGCAAGACAATTCTGTCACGATATGGATTTGTCTGCGAACTCTCCCCAAACGCTCTCCGTTGCCCTCGCCCCATGCCAGCCCGGCTCGGACCCGTGCATCTCGTCTTTGCCAATTCCTCGATTGTCAGCGGAGGTCGCAAT
>JBEEGU010000141.1:0-5451 GCA_041167025.1 Verrucomicrobiota bacterium | reverse complement strand
GCGTGAGTATGGAAATTGTAGAAAATCGTGAAATGCACGATGTCACCCAGCTCCTGCAGAGTTGGCACACAGGTGATAACGATGCGCCGGCCAAACTCATGCCGTTGGTCTATGAGGAGCTGCGCCGCCTTGCCCGGAATTATCTGCAGCGCGAACGCGCCGATCACACTTTGCAAGCCACTGCCCTGGTGCACGAAGCCTATTTGCGCATGGTTGATCACCAAAGCGCCTCCTGGAAAGACCGCGCGCATTTTTACGGGATCGCCGCGCGCTTAATGCGGCAAATTTTGGTCGATTATGCCCGCGCTCATAATGCCGCCAAGCGCGGCGGCCTCGGTAAAAAACTCACGCTTGATGAAGCCCGTGCTTTGCCGTCCGAAAATGCCATCGAGTTGGTTGCATTGGATGGCGCGCTCGAGAGCTTCGCCCAAACCTATCCCCGGAAAAGCGAAGTCGTGGAACTCAAGTTCTTCGGCGGCCTGGGGACGAAAGAAATTTCGGAAGTTCTTCAGGTTTCGGAAAAGACGGTCTTGCGTGATTGGAATTTTGCCAAGCTCTGGCTTTGTCGCGAATTGAGCGAAAATGCAGCGTGAGCGAGGCGAACGCGTCGCGGAAATTATCGAGCGATTGCTCGAATCGCGATCCGACGAACAAGCGGCAATAACGGCCGAGCTTTGCGGCGGGGATCTGGAACTTCGCGCTGAAATCGAATCTCTCCTCCAATTTCAGGATCGGGCGCGCGATTTCATTGAAACGCCTGGTTACGCGCTGGCGGCTAAAGCCCTGGTTGATGATTCTGGCGAATTGAAACCGGGTGACCGGCTCGGTGATTACAAGATCATCTCACTACTGGGAGAAGGCGGGATGGGGGAGGTCTATCTCGCGGCAGACACCGCGCTCGAACGCAAGGTCGCCATCAAACTGGTAAAACGCGGCTTTGGCACAGCGGATTTCATCCGTCGATTTCAACAGGAGGGACGCATTCTCGCCGGATTGAATCATCCAAACATCGCCCGCCTTTACGGCGCCAGTGTCACCGAAAACGGCATTCCATATTTCGTGATGGAATATGTCGATGGTGTGCGGCTCGATCAGTATTGCCGCGAAAAACGATCGTCGATTGAGGAGCGCTTAACCCTGTTCCGGCAAGTCTGTACTGCGGTCACTTACGCCCATCAGAACCTGGTCATTCATCGTGATCTCAAGCCCGCGAACATTCGCGTCACAGTGGAAGGAGAAGCAAAGCTGCTCGATTTTGGTATTGCCAAGCTCCTGGATCCGGCCAGATCGCCAAGCGACCAACAGACACTCACCATCGGCTCCGCGATGACGCCGGAATATGCCAGCCCGGAACAAGTTCGTGGCGAAAATATGACCACCGTGAGCGACGTTTACAGTCTAGGCGTTGTTCTTTATGAGCTCCTCACCGGTGTCCGGCCATATCGGATCAACAGTCAGAACCCGGGCGAAATCGCGCGCGCTATAACCGAACGCGAGCCAACGCGCCCCAGCACAGCCATCGCCAGATCGAAATCGGATCCGCCCGAATCTGCCGTCTCAAACCCGAAATTACTCCGGGGCGACCTTGACAATATTATTTTGAAAGCGCTGCGGAAGGAACCGGAGCGGCGTTATATCTCGGTCGGACAATTCTCCGAGGATATCCGACGGCATTTGATGGGGCGTCCGGTCGTTGCACAGAAGGACACCGTCGCTTATCGCACGTCCAAGTTTATCGCCCGCAATCGCGTGGCCGTTTCGGCCGCGGTCTTGATCTTTCTTGCCATCATCTCAGGTTTGATCATCGCGCTGTGGGAAGCCGAGAATGCGCGCGACCAGCGTGATGTAGCTCGGCAGGAAAGATTAAAAGCCGAGCGCATCACGACCTTTCTCCAGGATATGCTTGGCGCGGCCGCCCCTGAAGTGAAAGGGGTCGACGTGAAGGTGTCTGATGTGCTCGGCGAAGCTTCCAGCCGGGCGAAAAGCGAATTGGTGAATCAACCTGAAGTGATGGCCGACGTGTTGACGACGCTCGGAAGAACCTACATTAGCCTCGGCCAGTACGACAAAGCTGAGCGCGATTTGCGCGCTGCCTTTATCGCTAGTTCTAAGGTCAATGGAGAGCTGCATCCCACAACCGCGACGAGCATGGGCTGGCTCGGCCTCGCCTTGGCCTATCAAAACAAGATGGCGGAAGGGGAACGGATTTCGCGTAGAGCGGTCGAATTGCAGCGCCGGTTGCATCCCGAGGGACACGAAAATCTCGGCGTCGCTCTATATAGTCTCGGCCTTAATTTAGTTTCAAAAAATGAATCCAAGGCCGCGCAGCCTGTTCTGGAGGAAGCGGCCCTTCAAATCAAAAAGCATCTCGGGGAAAATCACGGTTATTACATGGCGACACTGGTTATGGGTGCTTTGGCCCACGAACGATCAGGCGACGTGGACGGTGCCGAGACCCTGTATCACCAGGCGATCGCCGTCGGTGCAAAGGTGGAATATCGCTACCGCATTTTTCTCGCGCAGGCATCGATCTATCTCGGTGCCCTGTTGACGGATAAAGGGAACTACGTGGAGGCGGAAGATTTGCTCCGAAAAGGCGAGACTCTTTACCGGGAGCAGCTCGGTGATTCCAACTCGAGCGTCGGTGCGACCAAGCAGTATCTGGGGAGGAACTATTTCGTCCAGGGCGACTACGCGAACGCCAAGATTGAGTATGAAAAATCGCTCGAGCTTGTGCTAAAGTATTTTTCTCGTGAGCACCCTGTCACCGCTTCGGGTATGGCGGGGCTCGGCCTCACCCTGACCCGTTTGCAAAACTCGACGGCTGGAGAGCCCTATTTGCGGGATGCTCTGGCCATGCGGAATAAGATCCTTCCGCCGGGAAACCTGATGATCTTCGATTCCGAAATCGCCTTGGGCGAATGCCTCAGCGCCCAGCAACATTATGCGGAGGCCGAACCTCTTTTGCTTGAAGGCTACAACGGGCTCAAATCCAAGCGGGGCGATCAGAATCGTCGTGTTGCAGAAGGGCGCCAACAGTTGCTCCGGCTTTACGAAGCGTGGGGTAAACCTGAACAAGCGGCAATGTATCGATAACCCTGGGTCTGTTGTCCTCATTAATTTGTTTCCGAAAACTGACGGATCCGCATAGTCTAACGTCGACTGGTCGGGTGTAGTGCCCCTGATCGATTTGGTTCGATCCAGTCCTGATTCATTGTGAAAACTAACGGCAGACAATTTCGCGACGGCAAAATTGTGCGTAGTGAAGATCCGCTGAATCTCGAGATGCCATTCGAGAAACTGAATGGCTTTATCACGTCGACGGAGAATTTTTATGTCCGGGGACATTTCCCGATTCCGAAGATCGACAAAACTGGTTGGCGATTACGAATTGAGGGCGAAATCGAGAAGCCTTTCGAGTTGAATTACGAGGATCTTCTCAAACTGGAAACGCGCACCATTCCGGCGACGTTGGAATGCGCCGGCAACAGTCGCAACTTTCTCGAACCGAAAGTCAAAGGCGTGGGGTGGGGACTCGGAGCGGTCGGTAATGCGGAGTGGACGGGCGTTCCGTTATCTCTTCTGCTGGATCGCGCCGGAATAAAAGCGGGAGCTTCAGAAGTCATTCTGGAAGGCGCGGATGGTGGGCCGGTGGAAGAGACAAAAAAACCTGTCGAGAACCTGCAATTCGCGCGAAGCGTTCCGCTCGCAAAAGCGAGTAAAGATGTTTTGCTCGCTTACAAGATCAATGGTCAAGACCTGCCGCCCGAACACGGCTTTCCTTTGCGCGCAATCGTTCCCGGGTGGTATGCGGTTGCCTCGGTTAAGTGGCTTCAGCGTATCGTCATCACCAACAGACCGTTTTCCGGTTTTTATCAGACGATCGATTATTCTTATTGGGAAAAGCGAGAGCGTTTGTGGGAATTGGTTCCGATCTGCGAGATGGAGGTTAAGGCGGAGATCGCGCAACCCGTGGCCAATACAATTCTCCCAGCCAACGCAAAAGTGGTCGTTCGCGGTGCGGCTTGGACGGGCGAAGGCACGATTACAAAAGTCGAAGTGAGCGTTGATGGGGGTGCAACCTGGAACGAGGCGAAGCTGAACGGCCAACCGACTCGGAACGCCTGGCAACTGTGGGAATATGAATGGCAGACGCCGTCGACACCGGGAAAACAAACCCTCGCGGCCCGCGCGACCGATTCACGCGGTCGAACACAGCCAGTCGAACGCGATCCAAATCGCGGCACCTACTTGATCAATCATCTTCTGCCGATCCCGGTGGAAGTAGAAGCGGCTTCCAAGCCGCTTTAATTATCGAGAAACGCGGCTCGAAGCCGCGTCTACTTACCCTGCCAATCACGGTGGAGGTGAAGTGAGGCGACTGGCAATAACGGAGGGCGAGCTCTGCGACACCACACGCGGGCTCGCTACGGATAAAGGGAATTGAACTTCCCCGCCCGCTTTGATTGGCCTGGAACAGCGTCCGGCGGTGGCATCATTTCGCAAGCGATCAGCAACGCTACGCGTGCAGGTTTTTCCTCTCCTCCTCGAACGAGGAGAGGGCGAGGGTGAGGAGTCGATGTTGATGCGGGTTCGATTCTGGTGGAGCGAACTAAGAATGAATCCCTCACCTTAATCCTCTCCCTTCAAGGGAGAGGCAAAAAACAAGACCGATGCACTCTAACTGACGCGAGTAAAGCAATCCGGTGTCATTGGAGGGCGGAGCTCCGCGACGCCGCACACCCGGGCTCGCAGGAGCTCGCCCCTCTATCACGGATAAGGGAAGTTGAACTTGTCCGCCGCTTCGCGTTAAATCACCGCGATGTCACTCGTGTTCAAGACCATTCAGACGCACGGCATCGCCGAACTTTCTTATTTGCTCGGTGACGACGAAGAGGGCACCGCCGCAATCTTCGATCCGCGGCCCGACATCGACGTTTATGTCGAAATGGCGCGCGACGAGAAGCTTTCCATCACCCATATCTTCGAGACGCATATTCATGCTGATCTGGTCAGCGGGTCGCGCGAGCTCTGCACCCGGCTGGAGTCCGCTAAAATTTATGTTAGCGATGAAGGAGGCGCCTCCTACGGCTTCGCGCACGAAAGGATCAAGGACGGAGACCGCTTCACTTTCGGAGAGGTGCTGATCACGGCACGCCACACCCCGGGTCATACCCCAGAGCATTTATCCTACATCCTGGCCGAGGCGGACCACCCTGATACGCCCTGGGGGGTCCTGACCGGTGATTCGCTTTTTGTTTCCTCGGCTGGCCGTCCGGACTTGTTAGGCTCGGAACGCACCGAGGGTCTGGCCGAGCAGCAATTCCATACGCTGCGCGATTTCTATCTGAAATTGCCCGATCACGTCATGATTTATCCTAACCACGGCGCCGGGTCGCCCTGTGGCGCCGACATCGGAGATCGTTTGAGCAGCACGATCGGCTATGAGCG
>JBEEGU010000140.1:0-7765 GCA_041167025.1 Verrucomicrobiota bacterium | reverse complement strand
TAGTCCTGCGGCGCGGGTTGGTTCGGCGCCAACGGAAGATGCAGAAGGCGGCAGGAGTTGCGCGCCGAGGGCTATGGCCCAATCCGGTATTTGAATCTGCGCCGTGCGCGAAAACGTGCGCAGTTCGATCATCGAAACTCCACTGGCGGGTATGCTACTTAGTTGAAAGAGCATCTCGTAAGTTTGAAGAGACCAGCCGATCGCGGCGGCGAGCGGTTCGACATCATAGGGGTACCAGATCGCACCGGCCGCGGCCGAGGTTGTGTGCTGACCTGCCTCTTTCGCCAGGATGGTGGTTCGATAACCCGCCTCGGCCAAACAAACTCCACAAGTTAAGCCCGATACGCCAGCGCCTATGATCGCCACTTTCTCCACGTACAAAGGATCGCCTTGCAGCCATTATATTGCAGCAAAGCTTTTCGTCGATAAGGTCGTTGCCCCATGACTCTAGTCCGCGGCGAAATCGTGATTGCCCGCTCCTGCTCTTGAACAATATCTTGAATTTGGCGGTCCGAAAAACAGAGGCGACTCCCAAATCGCTCGTCACCGCGCCTCTCCCGGTTTAAATTATTTCGATGGTCTCCTTGAATCGCGATGCACTGGCCGAAAAGGTTCTGAGAGGAGACCGGATTTCCTCGGACGACGCCCTGGAGCTTTACCGCTGGCCGCTGGAGGAACTTGGAATCCTGGCCAATGCCCGCCGGGACCAGGCGAAGGCAAAAAGCTATGAGGGCCGCGGCGGTCGGATCGTGACCTACATCGTCGATCGCAATATTAATTACACCAACGTTTGCAATGTTTACTGCAAGTTCTGCGCATTTTATCGCACCGAACGGGATACAGACCACTACGTCCTTTCGTTCGAACAAATCGATCAGAAACTTGACGAACTTTCCCTCGCAGGTGGTGTTCAAATTTTGATGCAAGGAGGACACCACCCGAAATTATCTTTGCAATGGTATCTCGATCTCTTGCAGCACATCCGCGAAAAATACCCGCACATTAACGTTCACGGATTTAGTCCGCCCGAGTTCCATCATTTCGCCGAAACTTTTCGTCTGCCTTTGCGCGAAGTCATTTCCCGGTTCAAGGAAGCAGGCCTTGGCTCGATCCCGGGCGGCGGTGGCGAGATTCTGGTTGATCGCGTGCGGCAAAGAATTTCACCGCTCAAATGCAATTCTGATGAATGGCTCGAAGTTATGCAGGTGGCACACGAACTCGGGTTGAAATCGAGCGCGACCATGATGTTTGGCCACGTCGAAAATGTCGCCGACCGTATCGAGCATTTGCAACGCATCCGCGATCAGCAGGACCGGAGTGGCGGCTTCACCGCTTTTATCTGCTGGACGTTCCAACCACAACACACGGTTCTGAAAGTGAAACATCCGACCGGAGTGGCCGAATATTTGCGCACCCAGGCACTGGCACGGATTTTTCTCGATAACATTGAGAACGTGCAGAGTTCGTGGGTCACGCAAGGACCGGGTATCGGCCAGGTGGCGTTGAAATATGGAGCGAACGATTTCGGTTCGGTCATGATGGAAGAGAATGTCGTCAGCAGCGCTGGCACCACTTTTCGATTGAATGCCGAACAAATCGAATCGCTCATTCGCGACGCCGGATACGAGCCGCGACGCCGAAACAACTGGTACGAACTCTTGAACTAAATCACTGGGGCCGTTGTCTATATACAACGCCGCCTCCCGTAGCCTAAAAATCACGCCTTGACGATTGCCTGGTTATTCCCCATATACCCGCCTGTCCCGCGTGGCCGACCCCGCGGGACGCGCCATCTAGAATCCTCAGCTTATGACACAATTTTCTGATTCGAGTCGCGGCCGCATCTTCGCCGTCCTGCTCGTGTTGATCCTGGCGTTATTCGCTCCCATTTCCGCGCGTGGACAGACCGTTCCGACGGTTCGTTCCATCGACGTTGAATACACCGGGCCCGCCACCGTGAGTAAGGAACGCATCCTGGCGCAGATTCGAACGGCGGTTGGACAACCGTATTCAGATCAGGTCGTAGAGCAGGATATTCGGCAGCTCTATTCGCTGGGAATCATTCGCAATGTGCGCATTTTTGCGCAGCCCGAAGGTGATGGCGTCAAAGTGATTGTCGCGGTGCAGACGCGTTCGGTGGTGCGTGAAATTGAATTTGACGGAGCCGAGCGGGTACCCGCCAAACGATTGCGCAAAGAAGTAGAAATTAAGATCAATCAACCGGTCAACGAGGAGACACTCGAAAAAGGTCGCCAGAAGATCATCGATATCTACCGGGGAAAGGGTTTTAACGATGTGACGGTGCAGTACCGGGTCGATCCGATTGAAGAGAATCGCGGCACTTCGCGCGTCGTTTTTACTATTGGCGAAGGAGTGAAGGGCGCAATCCGGACGGTTCAATTTGAAGGAAACACGCATTTCAGTGACAAAGTGCTGCGCAAACAGATGAAAACGCGCGGCAAAACTCTGATTGCGTTTTTAGACAAATCGGGGCGCCTCGATGAAGTGCAACTCCAGCAGGACCTCGATAGCATCAAGGAATATTATCAGAATCACGGTTACATCGATGCCGAAGTAAAAGATGTGCGCAAAGAGCGCGCGAACGGACCGATGATCATCACCATTGTCGTCACCGAAGGATCTGAATATCACGTCGGCAAGCTCACGGTTTCCGGCGAGAAAAACTCGACCGAGCAGAAGATTCGCGCCTTGCTCAAGATGAAGGAAGGCTCTGTTTATTCGCCTAAGCAGTTGAAGGAGGATGCCAAAGCCATTGCGGATGGTTACGGTGCGGGCGGATTCGTTGATTTGGTTATCTCACCGGAAAGTTCTCCCGGCGGCCCGGCGATGATCAATCTCCATTACAAAATCGAAGAGGGTAACCGCGCGTTTGTGGAGCGAATCAACGTTATCGGAAACACGCGGACGAAGGACAAGGTCATTCGCCGGGAAGTTCTCATTGCGCCCGGAGATGTTTTCAACACGGTGCGGGTGGACGTTTCGAAGAAGCGCCTGGAGAACCTCGGCTACTTTGCAACCGTTGAAACCTATCCGGAAGAAACCGGCGTTCCCGGGCGCAAGGACCTGACCGTTCAAGTCCAGGAGAAGCGCACCGGTTCGCTCAGTTTCGGTGGCGGATTTAGCACGATCGATTCGCTCATCTTTTTCGCCGAATTGACGCAGGGCAATTTCGATATCGCGAACTGGCCCGGTCTCACCGGTGGCGGGCAGAAATTCCGATTACGTGTGCAGGCCGGAACGCAACGCAAAGATCTTATTCTTGCCTTAACCGAGCCATACTTCCTCGATCGCCGACTGTCCCTTGGCGGTCAGGCCTTTTTCTCTGAGGCGGATTATTTGAGTTCCGTTTATAATCAACGGAATTACGGATTCGCGATTGAATTGCGAAAACCGATTACGCCGTACATCTACGCGACTCTCGGCTACCGTCTCGAAGATATTGATATCTACAATGTGCAATCCGGTACGTCTCCGGAAATCCAGGCGGAAAAAGGCTCCACCGTAAAAAGTTCCATCCCGGCCGCCTTGATCTTTGATCGACGGGACAACCCGGTATTGACTCGCACCGGCCAACGCATCGCCTTTACGCCTTATGTAGCCGGCGGTTTCCTCGGCGGTGATGTCCAAACTTACGGCCTCGACCTCGAAGGATCGCAGTATTTTCATCTTCCCAAAGACTTGATCTTCTTAATCAACGCCGAAGCCGCGGTCGTTGACGTCTGGGGTGGAGGCCCTGAAACCATTCCAGCCGGCGCTACGACTACCTCGGCCGTGCCCATTTTCGACCGACTCTACCTAGGTGGCAGCAACAACCTGCGTGGATTCGCTTTCCGGGATGTCGGCCCGCGGGACGTAAATGGCGAGCCTCTCGGCGGCCAATCGATGGCCCGGGCGACGGTGGAATTGACATTCCCGATTATCGCCAAAGTGCGCGCCGCGGTTTTTTATGATACCGGCTTCGTCAACGCCAATCCCTACGATTTCGGCACCTCGCACATCGCCTCCGACATCGGCGCAGGCCTGCGCCTCGACTTGCCAATTGGCCCATTACGAATTGATTACGGCATCCCGATCCAGACCGATGGCCGAGGCACTGATGGACATATCAATTTCAACGTGGGCTACCAATTTTGAACGAATATTTGACAAGGTCGGTCTAACGCCGTCCAACTTAACCTAGCAATTGCCTCAACCCTTTAAATATGAATAAAACCCTTCTTATCGTCCTCAGCGGAATGCTGGCGCTACCCCTCGCCAGCTTCGCCCAAGGCACAAAAATCGGAACCGTCGACATGAACCGCGCCTTCAAGGAGTACAACAAGACGAAGGATGCGGAGGTCAAAATTAACGACGCCAAAAACGCAGCGAAAAAAGAATACGACGAGCGGGCCGATGCTTACAAAAAAGCGCTCGACGAAATCAATAACCTGAACAAGCAACTCGATTCGTCCGCGTTAAGCGCAGATGCAAAGACCAAGTTGGCCAAGGATCGTGATGACAAGATCGCCAACATCAAAAACATGGAGCGAGAAATCAATGAGTTCCGCCAGACCCGCGAACGGCAATTGCAGGAACAAGCCTTGCGCATGCGCGAAGGGATCGTGAAGGAAATCACTGACGTCGTTCTGGAAAAAGTGAAAGCAAATAGCCTCGACTTCGTGTTCGATAAATCTGGCATGAGCCTCAATGGCGTGCCGCTGGTCATGTTTGCGCGTGAGAACGTCGATTTTACCAGCGACATCATTACCGTTTTGAATAAACCAGGCCGTGCTTCCAGCGTCAGCACCGAGCGCCCGGCGACTACAGCGGGTTCGACGACGACGACGACGACGGCGTCAGCCACTCCGGCCAAAGCTGCCTCGCCCAGGCCCTAACTTTCGTTCCGACGAAGCAAAACACGCGCGGCTAAAACTCCGCGCGTGTTTTTTTGTACCGCAATTCCCATTCTGGGTTTTCAGGTGTAGTGAAACGCGCCATGCACAAGCCATTCGTTTTCGGCCGTCGAACGGGGTCGATTCCAGGGCGGATGCGGGGCTGTCACTGTTTCGTCATCGCTGTCGCAGTTTTCCTGTTAGCGGGTGGGCGGTCGTTCTCCTGGCCAGCCTGGCAATCGAACGTAAGCAAAGAAGCGCCCGGTGACTTTCCTCCCCCGCGTGCGTTGCATGCGACCTACGTTTTCGGCTGGGCTGGAATAACTGCCGCCACCGCCGACATCCGCTTTTCCAGAATCTCGCAGGATCGGTTCCAACTTCAGGGCGTAGGACGTACAACCGGATTCGCTCGGGCTTTATGGCGCTATGACGTGAATCTCACCGCGGTCGCAAATGCCTCGACCCTGCGCCCGATCGAAACCACTCAGGCTGAGACCGCCCGTTCGAAAAAAGTGACGACTCATCTGGTCTTTAGTAATAACGGTGTGTCCCGGGCTCGAACGGAAGGCCCGGGTGCCGGCACCACTAAAACCAAAGAGTTCAACTTTCCGAATCTCTATGATCTTCATTCCGCGATGCTTTACTTGCGAAGCCAACCTCTGACCGAAAAAAGTGTCCGTCGCGTCGTAGTCTATCCGGCCACATCCGCCTATCTCGCAACCGCGACCGTTGCCGGCCGCGAGAAAATTTCAACCCGTGCCGGCAGCTACGACGCCATTAAGCTCGACCTGCAACTGAAAAGGGTTGGGAAAGATCTTGATTTACAACCACATCGGAAATTCAGGCGCGGCACCATTTGGATATCTGACGATCCCGATCGTCTGATCCTCCGAATTGAGGCACAGATTTTCGTCGGCACCATCTTTGCCGAGCTGTACTCGGTGCATTTTAATGATGTTAAACCCTAGACCAGTCCGCGCTTTTCCGGGCTGTCACGGCCGGATCCATTCGCCCCGAACAGGTGGTTCTGGAGGAATTACTCCCCGCCGCGGAGTGAAAACAGGCCCGCGAGCGCCCGGTAAAAGTTGAAGGGCGGCCAGCGTCTCTAAATCCAGACGCCCGGTCGTAGGCAAGCCGACGCGCGCCTGATAGGCCCGCAACGAAAATTCCAAAGCGGGTCCGAAATTACCGTCGACTTCATCTTTGAAAAGACCGCGCCGCGCCAGAATTGTCTGCGCATCGGCGATGACCTTGCGTTGCACGTCTGGCGAAGCGGTTGCAAAAGGTGTCGCCGCGAACAGACTTGTGCCCGAAGGCACAAGTTGCCCCACATTTGGACCATCCGTCACGCGATCTCGAGGCACAGCGGCATATGGTTGCGGCGGCAGTCGGTTCACGCCGATTTCCGCGCGGGAATCATCCCGCAAATCGGCGGTATCTTGGTTGCGGGTACCAGGCGATCGATTGACCATCGGCGACAACGAAACCGCGGGCGATTGCGCTGATGATGGCGCGGCCGACTTGATCGAGCGCAGGGTTTCGTCATTTAAATCGCCCGTAACTTGCAAACCGTTACGAATTTGGAAACGCCGGATTGCTGCGAGGGTATCTGCATTTTTTTATCCGGTTATCTCTCAGTAATAAAACCCCTGGTCCTTCAATGCCTGCTGCGCATTCTCAACCGCTTGATCTGCGCGAAGAACTACGATCGACGTCAGCAGTATGAGAAAGGCTGCGATTCCTGTTTTCATCGTCTTATCCCTCCTTTGGACGCTAAGTTCGCGCACTTATTCGCCGTTCTCGGACGCAAAGGGAACGGACTGGCGATGTTTGAGAAGTTCACGATAATGCAAAACGCCTTCGTCAATCGCTGCCGCGATTTCCTCCCGATAATCGAGATTCCCGAGTTTGGCGATATCCTCCTTGTTCGTCATAAAGCCCCCTTCGACAAGGACTGCGGGATGACGCACATTGGCTAGGACAAAAAATTGCTCCGCTTTCGTGCCTCGATTAACGGCATGGGTGTGCGTCACCAGGGCGGCCTGAATAAATCCCGCCAGACTTTGGCTTTCTGTATTCGGTGGCCCGGCCGCCACTTGTTGCAAGAAAGGCAACCATGAGACGAGGGGTTGCCCGGAGATCTGATGTTCTGCGTAGTAGGTTTCAATCCCGGATGAAACGGGTTTGTTTCCCTCATTGAAATGAATACTGATCAGGACGCAATCCGGCACGCGATTGGTGAGTGCGGCGCGGTCAGCCAGTGAAATGTAGCCATCACCAACCCGGGTCATCACTGTGGCGATTCCCTCAGCCCGGAGCCGACGTTCCACCCGTTGGGCAACATCCAATGTAAGGTCCTTCTCCAGCACGTTACCGCACATGGCGCCGGAATCCTGGCCGCCATGTCCCGGATCCAGCACGACTACCGGAAACGGCTCATGCGCACCCGGCGCCGGCTGCGCAATCCAGTCCTCTCGTTTGGGCATGGATTCCAGCCAGATCACGGAGACACACATGATCATCAACCCGCACCAGGCGAGGGCGTTTCGCATCGCCACGCGCAACGGGAAGCGCCTTCGGGACATCGCTCCTTTCTAAGAAGCAATCGCCGGGCGCAACTCTTTATCCGTCAGCGCCCGATAGCGAATCGTCGTCTTTCCGCCCCGTTCAAGAATTGCCGCCTCTATCCCGATGTTGGCGAGCTGTTCTTGTCGGTGTTTCGCAATCGCCGCACGCTCGGGTAATTGCTTTGTCTCCTCCTCGGCCAGGGCAAGGTGTCCGACACTCCAGGCATCGAGCGCGGTTTTGACCGTATTTTCCAAGGTAGCGTCCAGGTGATGTTCGTCCTTAAGAAACAACCCCATCATTTCAGT
>JBEEGU010000139.1:0-8200 GCA_041167025.1 Verrucomicrobiota bacterium | reverse complement strand
AGACAGTGAGCATTCGACGTTACCCTCTTATGAAGGGCTGGAGACGGGTTATCATTTGCACCGTGTTGGAAATGACCGTGCTTACCCGCGCTCCATCCGGGGCCGCGACCATCCGCGATCTTCAGCGTGTGAAGACGATACTCGTGTTCGGCGATAGCCTCTCGGACGGCTTTCGGCTCGAACGCGGCCAGGCCTATCCGGCTCTGCTCACGAAAAAACTGAGCGAAGCGAAGCTCGACTTTGAAGTGATGAACGCCAGCGCCAGTGGCGGAACGACTGAAGGTGGATTGCGTCGGCTGCCTCCGCATCTGAAACGGAAGATCGATATCCTGATCCTGGAATTGGGGATCAACGACGCTTTTCGCGGGGTCCCCATCGCACAAATCGAAAGCAATCTTCAAGAGATCATCGACGAGGTGAAAAAGAAAAATCCGGATGTGCGAATCATCGTTGCCGGGATGCAGTTACCCGATTACGCGGCTGACGATTACATTAACGCTTTCGGAAACATGTATGCCGGCCTGGCCACGAAAAATCACGCTGCGCTTATTCCCTATTTATTGGAGGGCGTCGGAGGCAGCCCGGTCCTGAATTTACCAGATCGGATTCATCCGAACGCGGCCGGTCACAAGGTTCTGGCCGAGAATGTCTGGCGCGTCCTGGAACCGATCGCGAGGGAGGTAGCGGGAAAAGTCCAACGCTGAACGCCCAACATGCGATGATCAAATGAAGCCTCTGACTTCGACGTGGTGTCTTTAGGGTGGGGCGTTCGGCGTTTTCTTACTTTGTCGCGAGACAGCCAGCTCGCGCGTGAGGCACGTTAGATAGTTATGGACCCCGCCCGCCCGAACGATCCTGATCCCGCTGATCCGTTTAACCCGGAGCGTGGGGACCATCCAATCCTGGAAACGATCGAGATTGCAACCGAGGGCGAGGATTGCGACGAATGTGTGCGCAAACTGCGCGATCCGTTGATGAAAATTCAAGGGGTGAAGAGTGTGAAAGTCGACCTCAAACGGGAGCGCGTTCTGGTGACGTTCGATGCCCGAAAGACGCATTCACCGGATTTGCATGACGCCATTTTGAAAAGCGGTTACAAACCGGCGCCTTTCGCGGACGAGTAATCGGAAAAAACGCTGAGCCGCCGGGGTGTTGCCCGCGGCTCATGAATTCTCGACGCCAAGGTCCCTTCCTGGGTTCGGCTCGCGGATTGCTCCGGAGCGCAGCCAATGTTAGCTGTCAACGAACCTGTGGAATCGCATCTTGCCTCCTCGACGGCGGACGTGTGCACCGCAGCGTCCCCATTACCCGTGTTTCGCCGGAATTGGGGATTCGCCCTGACCTGCGCTGTCGCCATTCTCATTTGCGGGTGGTTCGTAACCTGGGGTGACGGGGTATTTTTCGAGCACGACGGACTTGCCAGCTTCTACGACGCGCAGGCGCTCTCGATCATGACCGGCCATTTGGACGTGCCGCGGGAAGCGATCGGTTTTGAAGCTTATATCGTGAACGGAAAGGCTTACGGCTACTTCGGCATCGCGCCGGCGCTGCTGCGCATTCCGTTAATGATTGCCTTCCCGCATTTGGACGGCTTGTGGAGCCGCTCGATGATGATGTTGGCGTGTGTTCTCGCGCTCATCGGCGCGCACGGGATTTTTCTGTTGCTTTCCGATCAGGACAAAACGCCGACACGGCGCTCATGGCAGCGCTCGCTTTTTATTATTGGGGCCGTTTTGGGCTCAACCAACCTCTTCATCATCGCGCGCTCCTATGTCTTTCATGAAGCGATCATATGGGGCAGCACGTTCGCGCTTCTCTTTGCCTGCGCGTTTCTCAGTTATCTAAAAACTCCGAGCTGTAGGTTGCTCGCGCTCGCGGGTGGCTTGGCGTTTATGTCTTTTCATTCCCGCGCCACGGCTGGCGCCGGAGCCTTGCTGGCGATGTGTATTCTGACCGCCATTTTGGTTTGGCGCGCAGCGAAAAAGCGCGACACCGCGAAATCACTGCTCGGATTCTCAACGATCGATAATCCCGGAGCGCACGCGGCGCTTGCCGCCTTTGCGCTGATCACGACCCTGGGCGTGTACGGCGGCGTTAACTACGCCAAGTTCGGTACTTTCGGCAGCATGCCACTGCAATATTACGATCTCTATGTTCAATCGCCGAATCGGATGGAAATCACTGCCGCGCAACAGATCCATCCTGAAAACATTCCCACGACTCTGGCCGCATATCTCGGTCCGCGGGGTTTGAAATTTGAAGACGAATTTCCGTGGGTTGGCCTCGCCCGAAAAGCGACAATCATCGGTTCGCCCAGGATCGACGTGGTGGAGGGATTCTCGAGTTTCCCGGTCAGCATGCCAGCCCTGACCCTGCTCGCGGTGGCGGGTTGTTTCTTCCTCTTTCGGGGATCGACCGAAACGATACGCCGCGCGCGATTACCAGCCTTAGCGTTGCTCGTGGGTGGCGGGGTTGTGTTCACGACCGTCGGGATTACAGAGCGTTATCTCCACGATTTGTATCCAGCGCTTATTATTTGCGCGGCGGCGGGAATGCACGCGTTCGATTCAGTTAATTACCGGCGCAGCAAGACTGTACTGATAATAGTACTCACGATTTTTGGTATCGCTCTAAACAGCTCGTTTGCCCTAACAAATCAGCGCGCCGGTTCGTGGGGCGTACCCGCGGACAAACAGGCCGGGTTCATCCATTTTCAGCAATCGATCGATCGCTTCCTCCATCGTGATCAAGGAGCGGCGGTTTCCAAACCGCCGAACTAAATATAACGGCGGTCGGAGACCGTCGCTCCTTGAAGGTCTGTCTCTTAACAGGTAGGGACTGTTCTCCGGAACGTCCGCGGACGGCTCGGAGAGCCCTCCCTACCTGAGAAGAGCATTCACACCGCCGGTTGTTGCTGGGTCAAACAATGAAAAGCGCCGAGGCCCCAGATCAATTCACAACAATCGATGCCGATGACCTGGCGGCTTGGGAACGCTTCCCGCAGAATGGATAAAGCGCGCTCGTCGTTCGGATCAGCGTAGGTCGGAACGAGCACGACATGATTTGCTATGTAAAAATTTGCGTAGCTCGCCGGCAAGACCAGGTCTTCACGAACCATCCGCCTCGGCGTCGGCAGTAGCACAATCTCGAGTAACTGATTGCCGATCCGCATCTGCCGCAGCCGCTCTAAATTTTCCTGCAACGGCTCGTAGTTCACGCTTGTCCGATCGGATTCGACGATGGCGAGGACCGTTCTCGCGGAAACGAAACGCGCGAGATTATCGATATGACCGTCGGTATCGTCGCCTTCGGTCCCGCGACCCAGCCAGAGGATCTGGTTAACGCCAAGGTAAACTTGCAGCCGCTGCTCAATTTGTTCGCGGCTTAAATCAGGATTGCGATTCTCGTTGAGCAGGCAGGCCTCGGTCGTGAGCAAAGTGCCGGTTCCATTCACTTCGATGGAACCACCTTCAAGAATCATCCCGGGATAAAACACCGGCAGCTCCAACATTTGCGCCACGCGTGTCGGCACGACTTCATCGAGATCGCATGGCGGATACTTTCCTCCCCAGGCGTTGTAGTCCCAATCGACGACGGCAAGCCTGGGATCCGTTTCGCGCGTGAGAAAAATAGGCCCATGATCGCGGCACCATGGCTCGTTCGTTGGGATGAGATGGAACGCGAGACGATCCGTCGGCAAGCCCTGCAAAACGTTACGCACTTCGGCTTCATGCGCGCCATTGCAGACGTTGATGCAGACTTGTTCCGACTCCATCAGTCCTTCGACCATTGCTCTCAAAGCCGGCAGGACGCGATCGAACGATCCCGGAAAACTGATTCCTTCGCGCCGCGGCCAGGACAGCCAGGTCGCGGTGTGAGGCTCCCATTCCGCCGGCATGCGGTACCCGAGATCGGCCGGGGTTTTGGTGATCGAATCCATCAGGCCGAACGTCCGACGTCCGTTAGGGAACGTCCAATCTTGAAATCAGAAGCGTTTTCAATCTGGCTCCGGGAATGGGTCGCGATTGCTCTCGCCATAAAATGCAAGTCACATAAAATACGCAAGAATGACTAAGGCGCGCAAAGTGCCAAAGCAGGATAATTCGAAGGCCGCAGTAGTAGTCCTGGCGCCCACGGGCAAAGACGCGGAGAAGGCGTGCCGGGCACTCGAGCAAGAAGAAATCAACTGCCACGTCAGCGAGAGTTTGGCCGATGTCGCCGCTCGCCTGAGCGAGACGACGGAAGCGCTGCTCCTGGCGGAAGAGGCTCTCGAACCCACTGAACTGCTGCTGCTTCTCGACGCTCTCGGCCGCCAACCGCCCTGGTCAGATGTCCCGGTCATCATTCTAACCAGCCCCGGCGGCGGCGATCGATCGAGTTCCCGGGCACTGAAGATTTTTGGGCCGGCCGCCAACGTTTCGCTGCTCGAGCGTCCGCTCCGAATCGTTGCGCTTATAGCGTCGGTGAAGGTGGCGTTGCGTGCGCGACGTCGGCAGCGGGAGGTGCGGGATCTCATCGCGGAACGCGACACTGTCCTTTCCAGCATCAGCGACGCTTTTTCGGCCTTGGATCGAGACTGGCGCTACACCTACGTCAATGACAACGTGGCTGCGCTAGCCGGACTCCCGAAAGAGAAAATTATCGGCCGTGTCATTTGGGAGATTTTCCCGGAAGCACTGGGCGGGGAGTTTTATGAGCGTTGTCACCGTGCGATGGAAACGCAAAAACCAGACCAGTTCGAAATTTTCTACAAGCCGTGGCAGCGGTGGCTGGATACGCGCATTTATCCCACTGATAAGGGGATTGTCATTTTTCGCGCCGATATCACCGAACGAAAGAAACAGGATGAACTGCTTCGTGAAAATACGCGTCGCTTGCAGGAATTGGAGGAACGCTCGCGCCTGGCGGTGGAGGCAGCCGGTGTTGGCACTTTCGATTTCTATCCGCCTACCGGCGAGTTGCGCTGGTCGAATCGGTGCAATGAGATTTTTGGTTTACCTGAGGATGCGACGGTCGATTACGAAACGTACGTCCGTGGAGTGCATCCGGACGACCGCCACGTTATTCAGGAGACAGTACAGGGAGTGTTGCAACCGGGCGGCGGCGGCCGTTACGATATCGAGTATCGCGTTATCGGGATAGAGGATCGGAAGGAGCGTTGGGTTTCAGAGAAAGGACGGGCGATTCTTGATTCGTCCCGGCATGCCACGCGTTTCATCGGCACGATTCTTGACATCACCGAGGCAAAGAATGCCGCCATTGCGCTGCAACGCGCCAAGCAACAGGCCGAAGACGCCAATCGCTCCAAGGATCAATTCCTCGCGATGCTCTCGCACGAGTTGCGCACACCGCTGACCCCGGTGCTGATGACAATCACTTCGTTGCGCCGCGATCCCAGCATCAGCGAGGAACTGTTGGGCGATCTGGAAATGCTGCAACGAAACGTGGAACTGGAAGCCCTCCTGATCGACGATCTCCTGGATTTGACGCGAATCTCCCACGGCAAACTCGAATTGCACAGTGACGCGGTGAACATTCACACTTCGATTGAGCATGCCCTGAGCATTGCCGCGGCCGACTTGGGAACAAAGAACCTTAAACTGACGCGGCAGTTCGGAGCGGCCGAACATCACTGTTGGGCCGACGCCGCCCGGCTGCAGCAGGTTTTTTGGAATCTCACTAAGAACGCGATCAAGTTCACGCCCGCGGGAGGATCGATCGAGATCTGCACACGCAACGATGCAGCCCATGAAATCATCATCGAGTTCAAGGACAGCGGCGTTGGGATTGAACCAGAGTTACAGCCTCGAATTTTCGACGCGTTTGAACAAGGCGGTCCGGCGATTACGAGTAAGTACGGAGGTCTCGGATTGGGATTGGCCATTTCCAAACGCGTGATCGACTTGCATCAGGGACAAATCTCTGTGCTTAGCGCCGGGAGGGATCAGGGTTCGACTTTTACGGTCAAGCTTCGTGCGATGGAAACATCTCTGCTCGAAGGCCCCACATATTTTGTCAGCGCCGATTCAGGGCTCACTGGCCGTGCCAAAATCCTGCTGGTTGAGGATCACGCCGATACCGCTTACGTCTTGCAGCGAATGTTGGAACGCAGTGGCTATGACGTGGGCCACGCCAACAATATCGCCGCTGCCGAGGAATTACTGGCGGAGCGCACCTTTGATTTGCTCATCAGCGACGTAGGCCTGCCGGATGGCAGCGGGCTCGATCTTATGCGGCGACTGCGTGAGAAACATGGACTCGCCGGAATTGCGCTGAGCGGTTACGGCATGGATGACGATCGCGCGGCCAGTAAAGCGGCCGGATTTTCGGAACATTTCACAAAACCGGTCGATTCAGAGCGCTTGCGCAATGCGATTGAGAAGTTGGTCGATCCCAAGCCTGCCGGCGGTAATTGATCCTGGCCGCCGACTGCGGTCATTCGACATTTGAAATGCCCAAGGGCCCGGCGATCGGTCTGACCTTCGTACCGCCGAGCAGCATTTCTTTCACCGAGCGCGGCCGAGACGGCTCCGCATTCGCCAGGACCGGTTGCGCCGCTGGAGGCGCGTGAAACGTGTGGCAGGTGATGCATTCCGACGCAACCTTGCCCGCCGGGCTGTGACATGTGACGCAATTTGCTTTCACCGGCATGAGAACGTCGGACGTCTCCCGGCTTTGGCCGGCATGATGACAGTCATCACACTGAACGCTGACATGTTTCTTGTGATCAAAATTCGCGCGAGACATCCAACGATCAACCAGGATGGGGCGTATGATCGACGGTGCGGTGTTTGCCGTCGCTTTCACTTCGTGGCAAAGGGCGCATCCTGAAAAATTCGCTCGCACGCCCGGGCTCATCTGGGTCTGCGGTTTATAGGGGTTGGTTGTGAAAAAAACCGCCTGTTCCAATTCGGTCCCGCTCCGGAAATTCTCGCGCAGTTGCCGGATCTGTTCGGCTACGAAACTTTGAACTTCGCGGTCGTTCGTCTTGCCTTTTCGTAACCGGGCATAATCCGCGTATTGCGCCGGCAACGTCCGTAAGAAGGTGCGCACGAGCTGGACATCACCGTGCGGAATTTTCAATTCCGGATTTTTGAAATCAAATTGAAGCGAATGACATGTCTGGCAATGGTTGGCGAAGCTGATGCGGTCGTAATAATCGCCGTTCGGTTGTGGCTGATGGCAATAATTGCAATCAAGTTTGTGTCCGTTAACCGCTGGAATATCGCTCGCCAGATGGCGTTGATGATTGAATCGCAAAACGTCCGGGTCGCGTGCTTTGGCCGTAGTCAGTTGAAATTCGGGATGATCGGCGGCGAACGACTGGAAAACTTGTGTGAAACCGCTAGCCGGCCGCGGCAGCTCGAAAACAACTTGCTGCTGTGAATGCGGGTGGCGGTAAAACGCAGCGCCTGGAAGGTGCATTCCCTTTTCGGCCGCGGCGCTCATGTGCGCGGGATTGCCGTGGCAGGAAGTGCAGTTGGCGCTTGCTACCAGCTTCATCGGTCCTCGCCCTTGATGTTCCTGATGACACGCTGAACACGATCGATTTTGCACGACGTTGGCTTCGTGAAAGGAATGCCGTCGGTGGCATGTCTCGCACTTTCGATCGATCGGTTCGAAGGCGACGCCGTGCCGCAAACGCTCCTTCAGGACGGTCTTGAATTGATGCGATGTCAGGAGACCGCCACTAATTAACGACTTGTCATGGCAGGCTTCGCATTGATCGGCAAACGCAGTGTGGGGCCGCGAAATGGGTCCGGGGTTAAGAAAGGTTTCACGGCCGAACTTGGAAAAAGCCCAGAACGCGATCAGCGCGGCCACAATCGTGAGCAAAGTCACCAGGCGCCGCGCGCCGCGCCAGAGATGAATCCTGGCATAGTAACCGAGATTGCCCGCGTAACGCTCGGCGACTTCCTTCTGCGTGCGTCGGGGCCTCGCCATTTTGAACAAGTAGGGCTACCGAAAAACCAGCCGTAACGAAACGTCGATTCTTGCCGACTCTTCAGAAATTACCATCCCGGCAACGTTGGATCGCTCCCAAGATAATTCCAGCGCGCGTGGGTTTGTGCAGGTCATCAATAATAAAACAACGTCACGACCGCATGCCACGCTGTCAGCAATAACAGGACAAAGGAAATCGGGACATGAACAAAAAGCCATCCATGCAGCCACCGCTGCAGTCGTATTTGTAAATCGA